>JBBJOK010000306.1:0-3811 GCA_037721545.1 Chitinophagaceae bacterium | reverse complement strand
TGTAAATAATTTTAGCAGTTCTGCTGTTTTCCCAAGTTATACATACGGCTTTACGGGAGCAAATCCTAATCTAACCCCTGAAAGACAAAAAACTTATGAAATAGGTACAGAATTAAGATTTTTAAACAATGATATTACTTTAGAAGCAGCCTATTACAATACGCTTGCTTTAGATCAGATCACCCAGGGTTATCGGGCAAGTTATGCAACAGGTTTTATACTAAACACAGCAAATGCCTCTTCATTACGCAACGAGGGTATTGAGCTAACGCTAAATCTTAATCCTATACAGAAGAAAGATTTTAACTGGAATATTAATTTCAATTTTAGTCACATGTGGAGCAAAGTATTAACGCTTCCAAATTCAATCGGACTAGAAAATGATTTTTACAACTCTGATACCTATATCACAAATGTAAGAGGTGGATTAATAAGAGGACATTCTACCGGTACTGTGACTGGAAATAAATACCAACGAAACCAGGCAGGCCAGATCCTAATTAACCCAGCCACGGGAATTGCTTTAAATACCGGTGCTAGTAACAAATTAATTGGAGATAGAACACCTGATTTTACACTAGGAACCCTTAATACTTTCAAATATAAGAATCTAAGCTTGAGCTTTCTTTGGGATTTGAAAGTGGGTGGCGATATATACAACGGAACAGATAGGTTTCTTACCACATTAGGAAAAAGCGGAAGAACCTCAGATCGCATGACTCCAATTGTACTTGATGGGGTATTAGCAGATGGTTTACAAGAAACGGCTAACCCAACTAAAAATACCATTGTGGTTATTCCTTATTTCAGTAATGGATATTATAGCAGTTTGCCCGATGAAGAATATATGGAAAGGGATGTAAATTGGTTAAGGTTGAGAGACGTTACCTTAAACTATAGATTCGCTAAGTCGTTTACAAATAAAATAGTAAAAGGCATGAAGGGCTTAAGCGTATTTTTAACCGGAAATGATTTGATACTATTGACTAATTATCGTGGTGCAGACCCGGCAGTAAATGCTAATAACCCTGCTACCGGCGGTATCGGTGGCTATGGTTTAGATTATGGTAGTGCACCTACTCCATTAAGTGCGAGCTTTGGCTTGCGTGCCAGCTTTTAAATAATAATGCACCAATTAATTTTAAAAAAAAAGTATGAAAAACAAATTCTTTAAATCAATCCTCTTTCTTGCATTATTTAGTTTGATTCTCGGATCATGTAAGAAAAAGATTGAAGATGCATATCTTAATCCTAATGCACTTACCATTCAACCAATAGAAAGTATTTTACCTGGTGTAATAGGCGGTTTTACCTTCTTTACTGCCAGTGCAGGTTCATCATTTGGTGTAGTAACTGATGGGTCTTTTATTGGTAGATACATCCAATATTTTGGAATAAATACAAGTGGGGATAGCTGGGGACGAATGAGCCATTTGGGTGGAGCTGTAGATAATGGAGGTTCTGTATGGGGAACATTCTATTTTGGGCATGGGCAAAATGTTAACAGAATTATACAATGGGGAACTGAGCAGCAAAAATGGGATTATGTAGGCGTAGCCTGGGCAATCAGGGCATGGGGATTATTAGAGTTAACCAATGAATATGGAGAAGCGCCCTTAAAGCAAGCTTTTAATAGCGACCTGTCACAATTTTTATATGATACACAACCTGAATTTTATGATGCTGCCAGAGAAGCTAGTCTTACTGCTATTGCGTTTTTAAATAAAACTGATGGAAATGTTAGCAAGGCCAATTTAGCAATAGGGGATGCATTTTTTAATAATGGTGATGTAAATAAATGGAAAAAATTTGCATACGGTATACTTGCCCGTTCTTACATTAACCTGAGTAATAAAACTATATTCAAAAGCAACAATTATGCAGATTCGGCAATAAAATATGCGAATCTTTCCATAACCAATAACGATGATAATTCTACAGTTAAAGTTTCTGGCGGTCCTAACTCTAACGTAAACAACTGGTGGGGGCCTTTTCGTGCAAACGTTGGTATTTACAGGCAAGGCGCATATATCGCTAACCTTATGTCAGGAGTTAATACAGTGGCTTTTACAGGTGTTCCTGATCCACGTAGATGGTATATGCTAAGTGAAAATGCCAATGGAACTTTTAAGGGATTTTTCCCATGGTCTGGTTCTGCCAATACACCTGGCAATGATTATCCCAAAAATTTTTGGAGGCATCCGACACCTATTTCAACTACACCTCCTGCTGTAGATAGCACCAGGTATCTTTATCAAAACACAAGCCCATGGCCTATGATGACGGCATCTGAAATGCAATTTATTGTTGCTGAAGCGGCTTTTCATAAAGGAGATAAAGCAACTGCACTTGCGGCGTATAGAAATGCCATCAGTCTTAATTTTGATATGTTAACTACAACATATCCTCAAAATATCCCAGCAGGGATGGATATTACTCCAGCAAGTAAAACTGCGTTTTTAAATAATCCTAACGTTGTACCTTCTTCCTCAGCCGAACTTACTTTATCTCATATTATGCTTCAAAAATATATCGCATTATATATATGGGGTACTCACCAAACCTGGATCGATATGAGGAAATATCATTATAATGCGGATTTAGATCCTATTACCGGCAAGCCTGTTTATGCTGATTTTATGCCCCCCTCAGGGCAAAACTTAGTTTCTACAAACAATGGGAAATTGACTTATAGGATGAGGCCAAGATTTAATTCAGAATATTTATACAATGTTCCGGAGTTAACAAGGATAGGAGCATTAAATAATGATTACAACACTTATGAAATGTGGTTTTCAATGAAATAAAAACTAACTGTAAAAAAGATATAATGAAAAAAATTATTTTAAGAAGTTTACTATTTGCATGTACATTCGGTTTATTGTGGTCTTGTAAAAAAGGTGAAATAGATCGTGTGAATAAGGTTTCCACAACGGAAGGACTTGCCTTTATAAAAATAATTCATGCCGCACCCAACTTTAGGCAAATTTCTAATGGGGTAGATAGTTTTAATGTATTCCTGAACGGGGCTAAAATTAATGGCACCTTTTTAACCTATAATGCTTTATTTCCTACAGCTACTAATTTATATGTTGCAGTGCCCGCAGGTGCTCAATCTATCAGGCTATCTGTAAATGGAACAACAACTCCGGATTCCATCACTCTTGGTTCTTTAAATAAAACTCTCGAAGTTGGAAGCTATTATAGTTTAGTTATAACTGATGAAGTATTTACTGGTAATGAATCCAGGCAAATGTGGATCAAGGATAATTTTGCCTTAACTGATACAAATAATTATACAGTAAGATTTATACATGCTGTATTAGATGATCCCGGAGCTGTTGATGTTTATTCATTTCAAAAGGGCCAAAATATTTTTAGTAACATCACTCCTACAACTGCAACACCTTTTGTATCTCTGCCATACACAATTCTCACCGATACTTTTTATGTTCGCACGGCAGGAACACTAACAGAAATTGCAAAAATAACACTTGCCAATGGCAGTACTACTGCTCTAAACAGGGGTAGAGCATATACACTTTTATATAAAGGCCAGTTTGGAAATCTTACTAAACCCAGGTCGCTTACTCTGTTTGCTAATAACTAATTAGTAAAAATTAATAATAAATTACAAGCTGTTCAATTGAGCAGCTTTTTTTATGTGGCTAATAAAAGATCTATATAGAATTTCCAAAAAACAAATAAGCCAATATTATAGATGTAATTATCCCAACAAGATCTGCAAGCAGCATGGTGCCGATGGAATAACGGGTATTTTTTATTGAGACTGCTCCAAAATAAACAGCAA
>JBBJOK010000305.1:0-3812 GCA_037721545.1 Chitinophagaceae bacterium | reverse complement strand
ATCCCTGATGTATCCATGCAAATAATGGCATCCATTGCAGCATCAATAACCAAATTACGAACTTCTTCACTATCACGAATTTGTTGTTCTATTTTTTTTCGTTGGGTTATATCTTTAAAAAAAACAGATAAAGTATTATCTAAAGGATAGGCACTTACATCGTACCATCTTTTTAAATGAGGATGATAATCTTCAAAATGAACTACCCGATTAGTTTCAAATGCCTGATGATATTTTTTGTAAGATTCGGAGGTATCCGCATTAGGAAAAAGTGTCCAAAGATGCTGTCCTATTGATTCACTTTTTAGTTTCTTCAATGATTTTTCTGCCTGGTGGTTCCAATAGGTAATCTTCCAGTTTTTATCAACTGCAAAAAATCCATCCCTGATACTTTCCAAAATTCTATTTTTTTCTTCCAGTGATTTGATATGTGCACGTTCCGCTTTTTTTCGTTCAGAAATATCAATACCCACACATTGAATTTCGGTTGGCCGGTTATCAGCATCAGTAAGGCAAATAAAGTCCCATACTGTTGTTTTTACTCCATTATTTTTGGCGGGTTTATCTATCTCTACCTGATAAACTATATTGGGAGTTGCAATACATTTTGCAACTATATCCTGCACTTTTTGATGATCGTATGCCATTATAGAATACATAGAATACATCCCTATTAAGTTCTCACAATTGTGTATCCAGGCAAAATCATCATTAAATTTTGGGTTATAGTAAGTGTACATTCCATTAAGGTCTGTTCTTAAAATATAATTTGTTTGTGATGCAATGATACCCTGAAGCCGGGCTTCGCTTTGCTGAAGTGCGAATTCTTCTTTCTTTCTTTTTGTAATATCCTGCATAGAGCCAATCATACGATAAGTACCTGAATTATTCCTCAAAAGGATACCCCTGTCCAATATATACGCCACCGAACCATCGGCCCGAATAAACCGGTACTCATCTTGCCAGTTTACCTCATCATTATAAATAATTTTATTTAGCCGGGAAGTAATTACCCTTTCCTTATCATCAGGGTGAATCAGGTCGGCCCAAATTGAAAAAGTCCATTTATAATGATGTAGTGCGTATCCGAAAAGTTCCTGGAACCTATCCCCAAGAAATAATTCTTTGCTTTTAATATCCCAATCCCAAATTACATCTGTGGTTGCTTTGCCTGCATAGTTATAGCGTTCATTAATTTCTTTTGACCTCAGTTCTGCAAGTTTTCTTTTTGTAATATCTATTACTATTCCATCAAAAAAAGTTTCACCTGTTTTTGCATCTTTTTGTAATGAAACATTTTCTATATAAAATAATGGAGTACCATCTTTACGCTTCAAAATGCCTTCATAATTATATTTTATTTGATTTTTGAGAATGTCATGTACAAATTGAGTTCTGTCATCAGAAGAAAAATAAAGCTCGAACGCATTTGTGTTCATAAGCTCTTCTGCAGAATCATACTTGAGCATTTTAGCAAAAGCTTCATTACATTCTACAATTTTACCTGTTGGTGTCGATCGGTAAAGTCCATATAAATTTTGTTCAAATAAAATACGGTAGCGCTCCTCACTTTCCCTGAGCAGCACCTCAGCGTTTTTACGCTCCGAAACATCACGGATTACCATGGACGTTTTTTGATTACCATCAACGTCAGTAAAAATCGCAGAAGAAACTTCTCCAGGAAAACTTGTACCATCATTTCGGATTAAGGTAAGTTCTCCCCTGGCGCTTCCTGTACGGGAACGTTCAATTAATAATTTTTCCAGATTCGGATCGGTAATATCTATAAGTTTACCCCGCCCTCTTTCACAAATTTCTTTTTCTGATAAACCAAACATGTTACATGCCGCAGCATTTGCCGAGAGAATTTCTCCTGTGGGTTTGGTTAAAAGGATAGCATCTATACTATTTTCTGTTAATGAGCGATACTTTCTTTCATTTTCCAGGACTGATTGCTCAATATTTCTCTGATCATTTTCCATCAATTGCGAAACTTGATGCCCTGTAACACATAATTGGTTTATAACGGATTGATTATAGACAGGCGCCAGCGAGAATTGAAAAATAACTAATTTACCTGTACTCGTTTTAAGATGATATTTATCCTCAACAATCTCACCACTCTTCTTAACTTTCTTAAAATTGTCATTGAATTGAGCATTGGTTGATTCTGCTACATAATCAAAAATACTTTTACCAACCGTAAGGCTTTTATTGCTGATTGTGAAAAATTTTTCTTTGGCTTTGGTATTAAAGGATGTAATGTTTCCCTCAAGGTCAGTAAATAAAATACATTCCGGGATGCTATCTAATAGCGTATTTATGGCTTTACTATTTATCGTTGCTTCTACCATTTTTTATTAATATATAATGGTTAATCTGCAATTGTAAACTACAAATTAAAAAAATTATTTTATTTAAACTTAGAGTGCATTTTTTCAAAAGCTAACTGTAGGCGTATGGAGTAAACGGGTTACAAGGTCTATTAAATAGAATATTAGCCAATATCGATGTAGGAAAAGTACTGTTATTTTTTTACATATTAGTATTATCTTGTGATTCATGCTAGAGAGTTCCATTAACGTCCGAAAGCTATCATCACTGCTTTATAAAATCGTCATTTTAATTCCCTCACTGGTATTAATAGGTTGGCAGTTTGAAATAGAAGCATTTAAGACCGTTCTGCCCAACCTTGTGGCAATGAATCCGGTTACGGCTTTGCTTTTTATTCTTTGTGGTATCTCATTATATCTGATAAAAGAAGATAGCTCTAATAAGAAACAACAAATAGGAAAGTATGTTGGGCTGGCTGTTGCCGTTATTGCAATGATCAGGCTAAACGGAATAAACCTTGATTTGGATTTTTACGATGCCTTAAATAGAAATCGTTTAATAGGTAATGTGATGGCTCCCAATACTGCACTAAATTTTGTATTGGCAGGATTAAGCATATACCTGATAGATTTTAGGAAGAAGCAAATATATGTTCCCTCTCAGCTTCTAGCTCTTTTTGCTTTTATTATTGCTTTACTTGCTGTAATTGGATACCTGTATGCATGGGGTTCTTTATATCGGTTCTCACTGTACCAGCCCATGGCGGTTCATACAGCAGTTACATTTCTATTGCTAACAGTGGGAATAATTATATCCCGTCCCCGCCATGGATTAGCTAATGTTATCTTAGGCATAAGTACCGGGGGTTACCTTGCACGCCGCTTTCTGCCTCTTACAATATGTATTCCTATACTTGTTGGTTGGTTGAGGCTACAGGGGCAGAAGTTTAATTTATACGATCAGGAGTTTGGTACTGCGATAGGTAGCATTGTTATTATACTTATTTTTTCTTCCACAATTTGGTTCACAGTTAAGTCTTTAAACAAATCTGATAAGAAACGCAGAGAAGCTGAAGAGGAACTTAGGAAAGCTAAAAATGACCTTGCAGATAATGAGTTGCAATACCGCAACGTAATAGAGAATGCCGGGGTAAGTATGTTTACTACCTCTATGGATGGTGTAATAACATTCGTTAACAGCAAAGCTGTTCAGTTAACCGGTTATGAGATGAACGAATTATTAGGAACGCATTTCTCTAAACTTGTTGATGCTGAGTATTTAGATGGGGTTAGTTCAAGTTTTAGAAGCCAGATTAAAAATGATGTTGAAGAAGTTCATATGGAATTTTGTATTCGTACAAAGACCGGGGCACTGAAATGTGTTGAACAGACTGCAGTAATGATCCTGCACGACAATTCACCTGTAGGATTTCAATGTGTAGTTAAAGATATTACGCAAAGGAAAGAAATGGAAAACGT
>JBBJOK010000304.1:0-3821 GCA_037721545.1 Chitinophagaceae bacterium | reverse complement strand
GAAAATGTTATCCTGTTAGAGATATTTCCGGAAAAGCAAAAAACAAGGATCGATTTCTTTTGTACAAAAGATTATATAGGAATCAGTCCGGTTTGCATAACCAGCCTTATTAAAAGGGGAAGAAATTTATACTACGCAAAAGACGGTATTGAAACCGAAATCAAAAGAATTTACAACCGTGTAATTTTTGATGATCTGCAACAGCAAACACCTGAGGTACAGAAAAAAGGAAAAATACTTTTTGAAGACCTGAATGTTGAATGGGTTCCACATCCCAATTGGTTTTTCCGCATCAGCAAATACACTTTACCTTTTATTCAGCATTCCTTTGTACCAGAAACAAGATTTCTCAGTGACTTAGCAGAAATTCCTGTTGACCTTGAGAACTATGTTTTGAAACCCCTTTTTTCGTTTGCCGGACAAGGTGTAATAATAGATGTTACCAAAAAGGATATTGAAAAAGTTAAAGACCCACAAAATTGGATACTACAGCAAAAAGTAAAATATGCAGAAATAATACAAACACCTGAGGGACCTGCTAAAGCTGAGATACGCATCTTTTATTATTGGAAAGATGGAGAGGCAAGGCCCGTCGCTACCCATAACCTCGCACGGTTAAGCAAAGGCAAAATGATTGGCGTTAGGTATAATAAAGATAAAACATGGGTTGGCGGCACCATTGCTTATTGTGAAAAGTAGTTATAAAATTTCCCTCTACACAACCAAACTGTGCCTCTAACAGTCATCTTATAATGTGCCTTGTTTATCTTTCCTATTTGGCAAATCATTGTTTCCTAAAATGTATCAGTTAATTGAAACAATTGTTGCCTGTCTTGCTGTTAGTTTCCAGGTATTCTTTTCTTTCATCCAAACATTGGTAAATCTTCTGGTAATCGTTTTGCCGGTATTTTGTGTTGATCCCTGAGGTATCAGAACCTCTTGTCCCATCACAACTGAAGTATTATTAAACAACGTTACCTTTTCAATAAGTCTTTCAAAGGAGGCGTAATTAATCTTTCCTGTTTTAACTCTATCAATAATTTGTTTGAAACCAACAATAGCATTTTCAGGGTTTTGTACTACAATTTTAAAAGACATTAATTGAGAAAGCTTCATTGTGTCTCCCTTTAATATCGCTTCCCGTTCTTCATTTTCAAGACGTCTTATTACTGTTTCATCTGATTCCTGGGCTAAAGAAAAATTACTGATCAAAACATGAAGAGTAATTATAAGTATAACCTTGATTTTCTTCATATTTAAAGATAAGATTTGAAGAAATAACACATAGCGTGCTAATCTTCACAAGTTATTACTTTCATTACCTAAAGACAGTAATTGATTTTAACTGCTCTCAAGGCCATTTCTACCATTGTATCTTCAGGGAGTTGTTTCGCTTGTCAATGTCTGCTAATCTTTGTGTAGGATCAATCTGAACTTCTGACAGATCAAATATCTTATGATTACTTTCAAATACATAAGCAGGATGTGTCCATCGCCATTCTTCATGCATTGTTCTTTGTATCGCTGTATCTTCAGCAGGTTTTTCACCATACATTAAATTCAAGGGGATATAATGCATTTCTTTACTGCCATCTTTAAAGGTTAGCTGTACATCAATTGGCATTGGCATCTCTCCCACTCTTCTAATTCGAATTTTTGTTTTTCCTCCTTCCTCCCAAAGACTATCAATAGCATAATCGACAGTTTTCGTAGTATTTACCATAAAATCTTTATACCATTTCAACTGCATATCGCTAACCTTCTCTGCAACTTGAATAAAATCATTTGGAGTGGGATGCTTAAATCGCCATTGCTTATAATATTGCAACAATATTTTATCAATATTAGCTTCACCAACAATATATCCTAATTGTCTTAGAAATACTGCTCCCTTGAAATAAGCATTTACATTATAAGCAAGATTAGTTTTATAAAAATTTGCAGGCGTACTCATAGGTTCATCATAACTACTTTTAGCCAAATTAAAATACCTGGTGTATTCCTCAGCCTTCTCAAAAAAATCGGTTTTATGAAGCCAGGCAAACGCTCTTGCTTCTGCATAATCCGTAAATCCTTCATCCATCCATGCATACAGATGTTCATTAGTTCCCAGCATCATTTGGTACCAACTATGACACCATTCATGTAAAGCAGTTGGAAAAGAACCATTTCTAATTAAGGTTGCCATTGGATATTCTGTTCCGCCTCCACCTCCCTCTATAAAAGAATAAACCGGGTAAGGATAGGGCCCAAATGTTTTTGCTAAAAACGGATATACTATAACACAGGTATCCATAGTTGCTTTCCACTGGGCTTCCGTAGAATCGGGCTTGTAGATAAAATGTAGTAACGGCCCATTTGCTACCTGCCTTGTTACGTGTTTATAATCAGGATCAGCAGCCCAAACAAAATCATGAACATTTTTTGCTGCAAACTCCCAGGTCCTTACATTTTCTTTTACCTGTTTCAATGGAGTACCTTCTTTGTCATATCCCCAGCCAATAGAAGCGGCATTTTGCAGCACACCGCTTGCTCCTAATTTGTAATTTTTGTCTATAGTTATATTTACGTTGTAATCTCCCCAAACGCCATAAAACTCGCCCCTGATATATTCATCTGCATGCCATCCCTGTACATCATACTCTGCAACTTTAGGGTACCATTGGCCTATGCTATATCGGACTCCTTCGGGACTATCCCTTCCACTTCGTCGTGATAATTTTGGCACCTGGCATTGAAACTCAGTATTAAAAGTTACAGAAGATTTCGGTAAAACAGGTTTATCAAGGATTACCTCCAGAATAGTTTCATGCATCTTCATTTTTTGAGAACGACCATTAAAAATGAATTTTAAAACTTTACAATTCCCCCGCTCTTCAAGGGTTAATTCATTAATACGCTTTCTAAATCTTTTATCAAAATCGGTGACGGGTTTACCATCTTTATCAGTCCCTAATATCAGGTTTTCAGTACTGCGACTGGTTATATCCATCATGCTATTAGGCTGAAATGCATTCCAGAATAAGTGAATGAAGATTTTATTTAAAGTATCGGGCGAGTTATTAAAGTAAACAATCTTCTCAGTGCCATTCATCACGTTTGTAGTAACATTCATTGTTACATTTATATCATAACTTATCCGTTGTTGCCACCTCTCCGTCTGTGCTGTTATTAATTTGTTAAGCGTTAAAAATGCAAGTACTATCCACAATTTTTTCATGAAACAATTCCTAAACCTGTGTTTATTTTTTATGAATTATAATGTAATGGAGTCATCAAGTAATTGACCGGTTGTGGAGAAATATAAATTTTTCTTTTGAAGATCTCCCTTACGAACCAGTACCTTATATTGGGGTTGTTTATTATGTTCTTCTACATACAAAATCTCCTTAACAGGCCAACCGGCATACTTACTTTTTTTTAAGCCATCCTTTATCTCTTCAGCTAAACCATTAATGCTATAACTCCTTTCAGTTTTTAACCATTCGCCTTTTGATGAGTAATAAGCCTTCGCATTATCATTATCTATTTTAAATGAGGCTTGAAAATTGGATATATTGTCCTTCCAGCTAACCTTTGTTGCATTGTCAAATTTTGTTTTAAAGGAATCAGTTACTACTGCGGGGATCTTTCTAAATTGTGCAGTTGCAGAAAGCATAACAAGGGACAAAATTGTAGTAAGTAACCATTTGTTTTTCATAATTTATCTTTTAAAGTTTTAGTACAATTAACTTTACCCTCCACCACTATTACAATTTCACCTCTCACATTTTTTTGTTTGAAGTACATGCAAACATCATGCAAAGCTCCGTGTTTCTTTT
>JBBJOK010000303.1:0-3839 GCA_037721545.1 Chitinophagaceae bacterium | reverse complement strand
TACTTCGAAGTATTTGATAGCGGAAGATTCATGATGTTCAATGAATAAATCATCTGGAATGCAATGTGAGCCATCATTTATCCAGCAAATTAATGACCTACAAATTTCTTGCTCTTCATTACTGTCAAATTTATTGATCAGATCATCGTCACCATATTTCCCCAATATCTTAAAATAATTTTCTATAATTCTACGCATTGCATTTTGAATAGAGACACTTGACAGATTTTCCCTACATTGTAACTCCTTCCATAACAATTCGTACGAATTATGAATAGGGTTTTTCATTTCGTATGCTTGAATTGTCGATACATTCTTATTTCTTCTTACAATCCAATAGTAGGTGTCATTATTTTCAGCTGTTCTGCCATCTAGAAATGACACTTCTTTATGAAAATAGACATTATGAGTAAACACAACTATTTGCTTGATATTACCCATGCCTTTCTTGATTGCTCTGATAATTTGCTTCAATAAGGAACTAATTACAAATAATATGTTGCTATCTAAACTTGATATAGGGTCATCAACGATTAAAACCCTTTCTTCAGAAATCGAATCTTGAGTAACGCTTCCCTTTGACAATTGAAGGAAGTAAAGAAAAGTGATGAATGTAATTTCGCCTTCACTTAATGTCGACTCAGCTATGGTTCCATCTTCTCTATGGATTTGGTATTGGTTAGGGGCGATTCTTGACGGGACAATTTCAAAATTTAAAAAGCCATAAGATTTAAGCGTGCGATTGATTTCATCAACAGAGTGTTGAACTCCAGTGACGTTTTTATTTGCTTCTTTGACCTTATTATTAAGTACTTTATATTCTTGTTGTAATTGTTGATGCTGTTTCTGCAAGGCATCAATACCCTTCAAAAATCCACTTTCCTTTTTAATAAATATTTCTATTTTGTGTTTATTTTCCTCGACTAGAAATTTCCAAATTGCTGCTATCAGAGATCGTCTTTCTGAAGTGTAATTTGTAACAATTTGATTGTGAGCAATAATAAGAAAATTTGCATTTTTTACTAGTTGTTTAATATTCTCCAGTTCCTCTTTCACTGAAACCAAACTAACACCTCTACTTGGCTCTTTAATCTTATTGTTCAATATTTCTCGGTTTGAAATAAATTGACTTAATACAGTTTTTAAATGTGCTGAAAAAATGTCCAAATCTAGCTTTGATTCATTGTTAGACTTCTCTGATGTCTCAATTTGTTGCAAAAAATTAGTGAGGGTTGAAGCTATTCTGCTATACTCTTCAATAAGCTCCTTAACAAGCGTAGTATCTGTTAGAAAAGTGTCATCAAAATACTCTTCCAGCTGCTTTCTAAAACCATTTGAGATAGTTTGTTGTTGGCAAAATGGGCATGTGTGATCTTCCTGTAAATAGCTTTTTCCTTCATTAACCCAATCATTTAAATTAAGCCTCTGGATTAATTTAGCAATTTCGATGTCTGCTTTCCCAATAATTTTCTTTTGCCAGATGCCATTATTTTCAATTTCAATCAATCTCGAAAATTCAATCACCGTTATAAGCGGCATAGTGACAGGGACTGTTCCAAAAATCGTTTGAGCTTTTTTAACCAACTCTTCATAGACATTCGGTGTTGATGAAGGAGTTTGAAACTCGCTAACGATTTGAGTTTTAAAGGCTTCTTTTCTTAGAAAGCCCACAAAAGCTTCCTTAAATTCTATTTCATATTTTTTATAGATACTTGTCCAAGCGAGTTCGCGAAATTCATTTTCGAAGTCCTGCTTAGCTGTAATAAGTTTTTCTAGAGCTTCTTTCTTTTTTATTCCCTTATCTTTTATGTTTGACAGTTCATTTTGCATTTGAATGATCGCTTCAATCTCTTCTTTGGTAGCCTGTCCTAACGTGAAAACCCCTTCCATGCTTCCCTTACCAAAATTCTTGTTTCTAAAATCTTTATTGTAAACAAGAGCCTTTATGGGAATACCACTTTTCCAAATTAAAGAGCAATTACAAAATAATGGATCTGACTGATTATCAATGAACTTGGTGATAGTAGTTTTCCCACAGCCATTTGCTCCATAAATGAAATTGACTTTTTTCAAATTGTCGATCCGAATGCCTGTGCTGTCATAAGTGGCAATATTTTTTAAGGTAAGCGATTGTATCATGTAAGTTTATCTTTTAGCCTGCAACCGATGTTGAAACATTGGTAATGACGAGACAGTTGACGATGTCGCAGTCGCACCTGGTGCACCGCTGGTTGAAAATATTTTCTTAAGTTATGAAGCTAAAGCTAAATTACTAAATGTTTAGAACCATATGCCAAGGGCCTTTGGTCCCTGACTGTTCAACGTTTTGTCATGCTAGCGCTAATTCACAAGTATGTAGCAGTTTTTTTAATTTCTTTCAAGCTTTCTATGAATTAATGAAATTGTGGACATTATATCTAGTGCGTCGCTCTCGTTTATTTCCCATATTATTTTGGGGGCGTGGGCGGTTGTATTTCTGAACATTCCAAAAACACCCTTAATTAAATTGGCAAAACCTTTATGCTCACTTTCCTGTGTTTCACTTGAAAGATCATTAATTTTTATTAAAGGATTTCTAATCGAAAATGCCGCATCAACTAACTCACTTCCATCTGATGTCAAACCGCTTTTTTGTCGTATAGTTTCTGCGATACTTTTAACTGCTTCAAACACACTGTGAAAATAGTTTTGAGCTAGTAGTTCAGCTTTACAATACTCATAGATTTTATTATGAACACGTCTTTGTTCGAGTTTACTTTTGAATCTGTTTGCACGTTCTTCTGCTTCTAAAATTGTCGTCATCGAAGAAATTAAACTAAATTTCCCTCTTGGAGAAAGTTCTAACCCTATAAAAGAAAGTCTTTTGTTTAATTCAAATCTTGTGTCTTCATACTGTTCGTTTTTACCAATAAATCTAGCTGGATTCATGGATTTATTAATAAAGCGTAGAATGTTATTCGATATTTTTGCTTTGTTTTGGTAGCTTACGAAAGCATTATATAGTCTTTTCCATTTAGTCATTAGTGGGTCGACATCTGTAATTTCTACTTCTTCTAAAAACTTTCCTATTTCAGTTCCGGTTAAACCATTGTTGGTATCCCCCAAAACTTTACTCAAGCCTTCTAAAACGCTTCCATCAATAGGGGGCCTTCTTGTGCTCATATTAAAAAGTTCCTGCCAGAGAGCAGGTATTGCCGGAGAATTGGTATTGCTATTCCGGAAGTTGATTTAAAAATAATAAGTTAAACAAATATTCGGGTGCTAAATAGTCCTCATTTTGGTTTTTATAGCATGTGGCGACCAGCTTTTTAAGCCTTAGTTTTCCAAAATTGTAAGAAAAATAATGAAAGAAGTTGCTTACTCTTGGGTCGTCACAATTGCATAAGACAACTTTTTCTTTTAAAAAAGTCTTTGTAGTGTCGCAGCTCTTTTTCAATGTCAGATAATTGAGTATAAAACTCATCTTTTTTGGAACTTTTAGCCTGTTTTAATTTCTTGTTTGATATTATTTTCTCCATCAATTATTGTTTCCTAAAATTTGCAATGTTTTGTTGAAGCTAAGGCAAAATCTTAACTCTTTTGCAGGTTTGCTTTTCGTCAACTTTTTGTGGGCCAGCAAATGTGCTAAAGTGTGTTCATCATCAAGTGCACGAGAATTAGAACGGATTTGAAATTATATCATTAAAAAATTATGGGTTCATCCAATAGGGTAATGTCTGCTGGCAGGGTTCCGCATAATGCAAACAGCTTAAAGCAGGTTGGAGGCGCTTTAGTATGTCCACCGATAACCGGTGCTGAACTTAACACTAAAGTTCATTAATGTAAAAATGCAAAGACTA
>JBBJOK010000302.1:0-3843 GCA_037721545.1 Chitinophagaceae bacterium | reverse complement strand
TCCTCTTCAGAAAGCACTGGAGTAAAAATCACCATCAATTCGTAATTCTGCATTTGGTTAAATAATTTAGTTTAATTAATTTTTTAATTCGGGCAGCAAAGGTAAGGGTTTTACTGGAGAATTGATAATGGAAAATGAAGAATTTGGGGCTTTCAGCAGTTGATTATTAATTTAGCTTCAGTTCGGGCTATTACTGCAAGTCCTCGCCACAAAACCATACGCACAAAACCTTCAACTGTGGGCTTTGCGTTCTATCCCGCAGCTTTTTAAACTGTAGAATATAAATCAACTATGAAGTTTAGTAAAATTCAACGCTGTACTTTTCGAATTATTTTTTAAGCAATGCCGGAACAAAATTTACAGTAACGATTAGAACCTAAATTGTTTAAAAGATTTATTATTTTTAAAAACGTAATATCAACGTTGGATGAAATTTTATGAACAAACTTATAATATATCCGGCATTTATTCTGGCTTTACTTCTGTTTAATTCATGCGGCAAAAACAAAAATCCACTTTTTGATGGTATCAATTGTACAGGTAACTGTTTTATTCTTGCAGGAAAGATTCTGGATTCTGCGGTTATTACAGGATTATCCAACGCAGAGATTAAATTTTATTTCAAAGATATTACCGGAACAATTATAAGAAAAAATATTTATTTAGGTAGGGCCTTTACGGATCCCGCAGGTAATTATACTTTCAAATTTGATGGTACAAGTCTTAAAAATACATATGGTTACTATTATGCAGAAGCTTATAACGGAAACTTGTTCCACGACCCATTCTATGGCAACAGAATGCCTGAATTTAACCTTGATTCAACGTTATATAATGTTCCCGTAATTCAAAATTTCTCTCTTTTTAGACCCGCTTATTTAAAGGTTAGAATAATTGCGAGTATGGTTACTTCTTCGCAATCTTTGACAGTATCCTACCACTATGGAAAGGTAGGACATGGTGTAGTTGTGAATGGAGGTCGTCAAATTGATACTACCATTACTTTGAAAACTGCCGGTGATATAAGAACTTTTATTCAAGCGGATATTAGAGATGTTGGATTTAGTATTTCCAAAAAGGATACAATCTTAGTTAATTCAAATACAACTAGACAATACGAAATTAAATTTTAAAACATTGGTTAAAGAATTTTCGCCTTCAGCTGCCAGGAATGGTGTTCAGTTTGTATGCTGCCTTTTTGTGCCTAAGATGGTAAGTGAGATGCCTTTTAAACAACTTCCAAAAATAAAAGATGTTGTTTTTATTAAAGATGAAATCGCTTTTGTTTTAAATGATGAGCGTATTGTTTACATCCCTCTTTAATGGAGTAAAAAATTGCAAAGAGCCAAACCACAACAACGCCAGAATTTTAAAAATTCAGGTATTCACGTTTTTTGGGATGATATTGATGAGATTCTCGGCGTAAAAAATATTTTATTCGGGAGGGAGTTATTTGTATAACTTAACAACGTCTTTGCGAGGCGCATAATTAAATTCCACATTTGCAACTATTTCTCTGCGCCGAAGCAATCTTATATTAAACTCCACTATTGAGATTGCTTCTCCTGATTTAATACTATCTGTTACCCCTTTTTTTAGGCCGGCTCGCAAAGACGTAGCACATTACTTCACTATTCTATAAACCGGGTATCTCAAATGTGCCGGCTCATAATACGGCGAATTCTTATAAATAAAGTTTAACTGAGCAGAAGCATTCTTTGCAAAGGCTGAATCGGATTGTTTTTTAGCTTCAAATTTTTGTTTCAGTTCTGGACTATTCTTTAAAACTTCTGCAGCAACATCTTCCCATCGGTAATCGCTGTAACCTTCTTTTTGTTGTAGAATGCCATCAAAAAAATTCCAGGCAAAAAAACTGTCATCTCCGGTGGGTTCCAACATTTCAATAATATACCTGTTAGCATCCTGGTTCATTTGAATAAGGTAATCTCCTTTCAAAATTTTTATTTTTTGTTTTGATGAAGAAACTTTTACATCATAATTTTTATGATGCTTTTCATAAGGGCGGGGTAAAGATTTATAATCATCAATGCGATAAGCCTCGATTTCAATCGTAGAATCTTTTATCAATTGAAACATTTTTACTTTATTCAGTTTCAGCATATCAATAGCTGCCCACCAACCCTGCGGAATTATATAAGCTTCTGGCTTTGTAATAACATTTACCGGATTGTAAACATTGTAAAATTTTAATTGTTTTGTAAAAGGTTTGTTGCGATCGTAATACATTTTTTGCAAGTCTGTAACTTCACTATTTGTAAAAGCCTGCTCATATCCATTAAAAGTAATTAGGGAATATTTACTTGAATCAGCTTTCCATGTTAAAGGAAATGTTTTTTCTTTTTTAACTTCTTCAATGGCTTTTTTTCTAAAAGAGATTAATTGGCTAGCCTTTGCAGAGGCTTCTTCAATTATTGTTCTCATTAAAGCATAAGTGGATGAAACTCTTTCTTTGTAAGGCTTTAACATGTGTGTTTCTGGTATAAACCCGATGGTTTGAAACAATGCCGCATAACCGGATGAATATCTGGGCGGATCGTAAAATTGTTTCATCCCTTTATCAATATTGCTCCCTTCAAATTCAAGATAAGGGATCATATCCCATTTCTTTTTGCTCATACTTTTATAAAGCAGAGGCTCAAAAGTTTCTTTTAGCCAGCCTCCTAAGTCTGCACCCAATTTATCATATTGTGTTGTAAGCATGGTCATGGTATGCTGGTAATCTGCGCCATCACTAACATGATTGTCTATTAAAATAGCAGGCTTCAAATAATGAAATATTTCAGCAAAGCTTTTGGCTTCTTTGCTATCGCATTTGGTAAAATCCCTGTTCAGATCAAGGTTTTGAGAATTGCCCCTAAAGCCATATTCAATAGGACCATTCTGATTGGCTCTTGAAAAACTGTTTCTGTTTAAAGCCCCGCCGATATTATAAACAGGGATAAATGCTACAACAACATTATCAGGTAATTTTATTTTATTATTTACGATATCTCTTGCCAGCATCATGCTTGCATCAATGCCATCCGGTTCGCCGGGGTGAATGCCATTATTAATAAGTATAATGACCTTGTTTTTTTTATTCCAAATAGAAGGGTCAAACATTTCATCATTGCTTACCAAAACTAAATTTAAAGGATGGCCGGCATCTGTAGGGCCCATTTGCTTCATTGATAATTTTGACGAATGCTTATCTAAAATTTTATAGAAAGCTATTGCCTCAAAATAGGTTGCCGTTTCTTTGCCATTGCTTTTTTCAAAAGGTGTTTGCTGAGCGAAAGAATAATAAGAGACTAATAAAAATATAAAACAGTAAGCAAAATTTTTCATCCAAAAACTTTTGCCACAAGCTACAAAGTTTTTAAATGTGAGAAGTTGTATATAAACATTTAATACAACAAGGGGTACAAATAAGATATATAGCTACGGATTTCACAGATTCCCACAGATAATATCAAAAATATTTTTAATTACATTCCCGGCACTTATCTAATCAGTGAAAATCTGTGCAATCTGTGGCAAACTGATTTATCTAGGGCTAAAATAAAAAAGCGTCTCTTTTCAGAAACGCTTTATAAAAAGTATTGTATAGAAATTATTTTTCCAGTGTATTTACACCTTTAGTAAGTTTACGTTTTAAATTTGCCGCTTTATTTTTATGGATAATTCCACGTTTTGCTAATTTATCAATCATAGATGCTACTAAAGGAAGTTTTTCTGACGCCCCTTCTTTGGTATCAAGCACTTTTAAATCACGAATAGCATTACGTGTAGTTTTACCATAATAACGATTGCGCTCTCTGCGTTTAGTTGATTGTCTTACAT
>JBBJOK010000301.1:0-3847 GCA_037721545.1 Chitinophagaceae bacterium | reverse complement strand
ATGAACGCTTATAGTTGATCAGGTAAAGTATATAATAGAAAATAAAATGAGCTGATAAATTTAAATATTCGGCTCATTTTTATATTATCTTTGAGCCGAATATATTTTATAATCGGCTCATGAAATACAACTGGCAACAAAAAGATTGGCCTCAATTCGAGTATCGCCTGAATCAGTTTGAAAACGCCCTCTTCGAATTCGCAGAACAAATTGGCCATGTTAGTGGTATGTTGAAGTCTATGCCGGAAGAGATAAAAATGGAGGCCATTATTGATATAATGGTGGCAGAAGCTATCAAGACTTCTGAGATCGAAGGCGAGCATCTCTCCCGACGGGATGTGGTTTCTTCGATTCGAAATAATCTAGGCCTTAATCAAAGCCATGAGTATGTAAAAGACAAGCTATCCCAAGGTGCCGGAGAGTTAATGGTAGATGTTCGTAAATCTTTTGCGAAACTGCTTACGGAAGAAAAACTTTTTTCCTGGCACAAAATGCTTTTCAAAGGAAACCGAAAACTAACTATAGGAGCATGGCGGAAACATACAGACCCAATGCAGGTGGTTTCCGGCACAATAGGGAAAGAAAAAATACATTTTGAAGCTCCTCCATCATCCAGTCTTCCGAAGGAAATGAAGAAATTTATTAATTGGTTTAATGAAACAGCTCCGCACGGTAAAAATGAAATTAAGAAGGCACCGGTTCGCTCAGCAATAGCCCACTTATATTTTGAAACCATTCATCCATTTGAAGATGGAAATGGAAGAATAGGACGGGCTATTGCAGAAAAAGCTTTATCACAAACAATTGGCCGGCCGGGCTTACTCAGCCTGTCCCGAACGATAGAGATGGATAAAAGATCCTACTATGATGCCTTGGAAAAAGCCCAAAAATCTAATGAAATCACCTTGTGGGTACAGTATTTTGTACATCTGATTTTAAAAGCGCAAAAACAAACAAATGAAGTAATTGATTTTATTTTAAAGAAATCAAAATTCTTTAATCGGTATAAAAATGAATTGAATGAACGACAGTTAAAGGTTGTGAAAAGAATGTTCGATGAGGGCCCGGCTGGATTCGAAGGCGGGATGAGTGCAAAGAAATACATGTCTATCACAAAGACTTCGAAAGCTACAGCTACAAGAGATTTACAAGACCTTATAGAAAAGCAAATATTAAAAATTGAAGGTGGTGGGCGGAGTACACATTACATCCTAAATATAAAAAGTACTAATTCTGATCATCACAAAAATTAATATCAACATTCAAATTGATATTTGAATCAACTCAATTCAATGAATTCATTTCGTTTAGTGATAGACTTTTCTAATCAAACGCAAGAAGCCTCACCGCATATTCTTTTTTAATCTCTTTCAAGTCGGGGAGGGGGAGCAAAGCCATTCAGGATTTCTGAGTGGCTTTTTTAATTTTGTCAGATAGTTCCCCTTTAATTTACTCTAAAAATAAAGCCCACAGCGTAATCTGTGAGCTTTACCTATTTAATTTTAAAATTTTCTATCCGAATAATCCACCCTTCTTAAAGCTACGGATAGCTTCCCCAATTTTGAAGCCATTATTGTAGATTTCAATTTTATAATTTCCGGGTAAAAAATTCTGAGCTTTTGCTAATTCTATTTGTACTTTTTTGCGCTCACCTTGTACATAATCCACTTCTACTTTTTTAGTAGCGGATCTTTCAAGCCCCTCCCGGGTAACAAATTTTGTTACACCCAAGTCCGGGACAATAACAGCCGACCCATCCGGTGCTGTAATACTTACATATATGTCTTTCATGCCGCTTTGCGTTATTCGGTTTTCATCCAGATCAAAAGATATTTTTAATTTATCTACACGTTTTGCCGTTGTTGTTTCTTTTTCTTTCCCACCATTTTTTTCTTTAACGCCAATAACATTGAAATTAGAAGCATGAAGGGTTGAGCCTATGTCAATTATACTTTCTTTATCTTTTATTACAACTTTAGCTGAATCATAATTCTTTCTTACAAAATCTCTTTCTTCCGTTACCACTCTTTTTTGCTCGCTTAATTGGATATTTTCGCCTTTAAGTTGTTCTATTGCGGCTGTATAAGTTTCAATATTGCCTTTTAATTTTATTATCAATCTTCTAGCTTGTGCAAGTTGGGAGGATGATGCGTTTTATCATTAATAATTTTTTGAAACCTTTCAAATGTTTCAAATCACGTAATTTGATTTTCCTAAAACTGTTGTAAATGAACGCTTATAGTTGATCAGGTAAAGTATATAATAGAAAATAAAATGAGCTGATAAATTTAAATATTCGGCTCATTTTTATATTATCTTTGAGCCGAATATATTTTATAATCGGCTCATGAAATACAACTGGCAACAAAAAGATTGGCCTCAATTCGAGTATCGCCTGAATCAGTTTGAAAACGCCCTCTTCGAATTCGCAGAACAAATTGGCCATGTTAGTGGTATGTTGAAGTCTATGCCGGAAGAGATAAAAATGGAGGCCATTATTGATATAATGGTGGCAGAAGCTATCAAGACTTCTGAGATCGAAGGCGAGCATCTCTCCCGACGGGATGTGGTTTCTTCGATTCGAAATAATCTAGGCCTTAATCAAAGCCATGAGTATGTAAAAGACAAGCTATCCCAAGGTGCCGGAGAGTTAATGGTAGATGTTCGTAAATCTTTTGCGAAACTGCTTACGGAAGAAAAACTTTTTTCCTGGCACAAAATGCTTTTCAAAGGAAACCGAAAACTAACTATAGGAGCATGGCGGAAACATACAGACCCAATGCAGGTGGTTTCCGGCACAATAGGGAAAGAAAAAATACATTTTGAAGCTCCTCCATCATCCAGTCTTCCGAAGGAAATGAAGAAATTTATTAATTGGTTTAATGAAACAGCTCCGCACGGTAAAAATGAAATTAAGAAGGCACCGGTTCGCTCAGCAATAGCCCACTTATATTTTGAAACCATTCATCCATTTGAAGATGGAAATGGAAGAATAGGACGGGCTATTGCAGAAAAAGCTTTATCACAAACAATTGGCCGGCCGGGCTTACTCAGCCTGTCCCGAACGATAGAGATGGATAAAAGATCCTACTATGATGCCTTGGAAAAAGCCCAAAAATCTAATGAAATCACCTTGTGGGTACAGTATTTTGTACATCTGATTTTAAAAGCGCAAAAACAAACAAATGAAGTAATTGATTTTATTTTAAAGAAATCAAAATTCTTTAATCGGTATAAAAATGAATTGAATGAACGACAGTTAAAGGTTGTGAAAAGAATGTTCGATGAGGGCCCGGCTGGATTCGAAGGCGGGATGAGTGCAAAGAAATACATGTCTATCACAAAGACTTCGAAAGCTACAGCTACAAGAGATTTACAAGACCTTATAGAAAAGCAAATATTAAAAATTGAAGGTGGTGGGCGGAGTACACATTACATCCTAAATATAAAAAGTACTAATTCTGATCATCACAAAAATTAATATCAACATTCAAATTGATATTTGAATCAACTCAATTCAATGAATTCATTTCGTTTAGTGATAGACTTTTCTAATCAAACGCAAGAAGCCTCACCGCATATTCTTTTTTAATCTCTTTCAAGTCGGGGAGGGGGAGCAAAGCCATTCAGGATTTCTGAGTGGCTTTTTTAATTTTGTCAGATAGTTCCCCTTTAATTTACTCTAAAAATAAAGCCCACAGCGTAATCTGTGAGCTTTACCTATTTAATTTTAAAATTTTCTATCCGAATAATCCACCCTTCTTAAAGCTACGGATAGCTTCCCCAATTTTGAAGCCATTATTGTAGATTTCAATTTTATAATTTCCGGGTAAAAAATTCTGAGCTT
>JBBJOK010000300.1:0-3866 GCA_037721545.1 Chitinophagaceae bacterium | reverse complement strand
ATGCCGCAACTTTATTGATCAGCTTTATTTTACTAATAATCCCAACCATATTAGTAAAAAAAATAAACCCAGTCAAGGCAATAGAGTTTAGGTAGAAATTAAAAACCCTTAAAACAAAATGCGCTTTTTGCTTTTATCCCTTTTAGTTCGCAAACAAAGGCTAACCATCTAAAAATATACAAGTTTTACTGTCCCAGCGGGGTTTTCATTTCCATAAAATATAATCCATAATTGATAATTTGCGGAAAATGAAACCCTGATATTTGCTGAGCATTCAAATTTGATAGACAACCTTTACAATAATTAAAGTGCTTGCTGCCTCGGGGTTTTACGGTTAATATACTTAACTGAAACCGAATGTTGTGAAAATCCCGAGGAGACTTACTAATGTTCATTGTGCATCTGCATATCCAGCTTGACATTAAAAATTTAGCAGTAGAATATATCATCATCTTTTTATCTTTACTCAACAGCGGTTAGCCGGGGCGACGTAATTCTATTACCAGTACTTCGCCAAGCCCTACTCGTTAGCGTAATTTTGGACAGACCATGAAAATTGACACTTTCTATCCCAAACATGCATTACTTAAAGACACAATAGAATATTACTATTTTCAGAAAACTGATTCAAATAAATTTAGTAATAATTACTATGCTTTTCCTAATATTCTACTGCCATTGAATATTCATAAGAATGTTACTTGTAAAATAAATGGTCATCAGGTAAATGTAACCGGAGTGAAACAAAAAAATTATATGATGATTTTAAATGGCAGATATGAGCTTCCGCTACACGTTCAGCAAAAAGGAAAAATTGAGAAAGTAACCATCATTTTCAAGCCACTTGGTTTAAATCATTTTATTAAAGTGCCTTTCGGTGAAGTTGCGCAAAAGCCAACTCAAATTTTTACAGAATGGATGAAAACAGACAATTGCCCGGCATTTTTGAACCAATTTTTTAGTGAGCATGATAATAGCAAACGAATTTTAATCTTTGAAAACCACTTGTTATCATTATATAATCCATTAACCGAACATTCATTTTTATGTGATGTTTTATGTATGCTTAACGATTTTAGTAAAGAAGTTTCAATTGAAGACATTGCAAAAAAATTTTCATTAAGTAGTCGAACCTTAGATAGGGTATTTAAAAAGCATCTTGGCATTTCGCCTGTTAGCTTTAGAAAAATTGCTCGTTTTCGTCATTCTTTAAACAATAAATTGTTCAGCAGTAAATTTAAAACGCTTACTAAAATTGGTTATGAGAGTAATTTCTATGACCAGTCCTATTTCAATAAAGTTTATAAAAATTTAACTGGACAAAATCCAAAAGCATTTTTCAATTCTATCGAAAAGCTCGCAAATGATAGATTGGTTTTCAAGTTTATTAAGACGTAAAAATTGTCTGAAAAATACAATTCTGTCTCTACATTCTTGTTTTTCTTTGTACTTAATTAACAATCTGAAAAATGAAAAGACTTTTTGTTATGTTATATGTACTTCTATTACTTCCAACACTTCTAAAATCTCAAAGTGTAGTAACAAAGAATATCTTCTCTACTTATGTTAATGACAGCATACCCATCAAAATATGGTTACCGAAGAATTATCAAAAACAGAAAAATATCCAACGATTTACGAATTTATTTATGACCATACTAAGTTACAGGCTGGACATTATAAAATACTAGCACAGCAGCCAAGCCCTCAACGTTTCTGCAACCCTGTTGGACACCTTAAAATGCGTTAAAACGCTGTAATGAGACCAATTAAATTGATAACTATTTTAATAATCTTTAGTAGTAAACTTTTAGCCCAGAATGCTGAACAAGATTC
Source organism: Chitinophagaceae bacterium (assembly GCA_037721545.1). Lineage (GTDB taxonomy): Bacteria > Bacteroidota > Bacteroidia > Chitinophagales > Chitinophagaceae > Ginsengibacter. Next base: position 2,030 of record JBBJOK010000300.1, on the reverse strand, counting down.
GGCAACAGCATACAGCAATAGGGCATTTCAAAGTTTTGACAAGAAAGATTATGCCCAAAGCTTATTTTGGTACGAGAAACTTTTTAATACATCGTTCAAAGATTATAGAAGCAATTATAATCTTTACAGAGCTTCCGTAAGTGCTTGCCAAATTAATGAGCCCACTAAAGCTTTACATTATTTTGAAGAAATGGCTTCTACTTACTTAGACTTTAATAACTACACTTATTTTGCTAGCGATACTCTTGCAAATTGTTTAAAAGAAACTGCCATATGGAAAAATGCAATGGCATATATGAAGCCTAAATATGATTCTGTTCAAGAGGTTTATAGACTTTATTATGTTGGTATAACAGATGCAAGCAAACGATTAACCAAATCAGATTTGACCGATACTTCGTATTTAAAAAATGTTTTTGCTAAAAATAATTTCAAAAACATTTATGGATTATTAAAAAATTACAACCGGTATAATCAACCCCCATTAACTAACCATTGGACACTTTATGAAATCAAAATAAATGATACTTTAACAGTACCATTTTTAGTTTTCATTCCTAAGACTTACATGCCAAGCAAAAAAACACCTCTTTATATTTTTTTACAAGGTGCAGTTAGTAACCGAAGCAGATTTAGCATTAAAGCCAATGTTCCTGAATCTGAAATACCGTTTATTCAAAATCCAATTAAGCAAGGCGCCTTTATAATTTATCCTTTTGCAAGAAAAGATATAAATTGGCTTGACCATCCATTAGCTTTTGAAACCATCATTAATGAAATTGCATACGTAAAAGGGTTGTATAATATTGATGATAATAAAGTTTACATAACAGGGCATTCGGATGGTGGTAGAGGAGTTTTTTCTTTTGCGATTAATAAACCTACAACCTTTGCTTCTTTTCTTGCTTTCAATTATTATCCACAATCCTTCATAACAAATACATCTTTACGAAACCTTAGAAATCAAGAAACATTTTACGGTATAAGTGGAAAGAAAGATAATATTTTCAACTTCAATAAAGTAGACAGTATCTACAGATATGCTAATAGCATAGGTTGTAATTGGAGAAACTTTGCTTTTGACGAAGGACACGGATTGCCATACGATATACCCGATTCGTTAAATTTCATTTATGACACAATAATTCGCAAAAAGAGAAAACCCTTTCCTAAATTCATTGAATGGGAAACTGACAATGTCGATAATGGACGTTACAAATGGATTGAAATTTTGAAAATAGATACCTTGTTAAACAAAGCGTCTTGGGTTGACACTTATAACCCACCTATCAAGAGTAGAGACAATATAACACCAGTAAATTTTAATAAAAATAAATCTGCTGTCATTATAGCATCTGTAAAAGGCAATACAATAACAATAAAGACATCTCGTGTAACTAAATTTTGTTTTTATGTTTATCCAGAAGTAGTTAATATAAATAAGCCGATAAAATTTATAATCAACAATAACGTTCAGACAATTATTCCCAAACCGAATAAAGGAGACCTTGCAAAAGAATTTTTAAAAACCAAAGACAGAACAATGCTGCCAATACTAAAAATCACTTTAGCCTCTTCTAATTAAAGCGACGAAGAACAACTGCATCCAACATCAACGGTTTTGCAATAGGCTGGCTGACGGTATAACAATCAGCTACAAATTGTCTACTGTCCCAGCGGGGTTTTCATTTCCATAAAATGTAATCCATAATTGATAATTAATTTTCGGAAATGAAACCCCGATGTTTGCTGAGCATTCAAATTTGATAGACAATCTTTACAATAATTTAAAGTGCTTGCTGCCTCGGGGTTCACGGTTAATATACTTAACTGAAACCGAATACTGTGAAAACCTCGAGGAGACTTAAAAAATCACAATCTTCAATTCATCTTTATCTTTACCAAAATCGGTAAAAAACTAAATACCTAATTATGGAATATGAAGTTGTTGTTTCGCTTTTAACGCTCATAGCCTTAGAAGTTATTTTGGGAATAGACAATGTAATTTTTATATCCATTTTAGCCAATAA
>JBBJOK010000299.1:0-3870 GCA_037721545.1 Chitinophagaceae bacterium | reverse complement strand
GCTGATCTCCATGGGCCGGTAATTGCAATGGTAAGTCCCGGAGATTGAATATTTACAAATAGTGTTTTACCAGAAGGTGAAAATACGGGGCCGGCAAATTCAGAAAGCCGGTAACCTACATTTTTTGCTATAACATAAGTTTTTCCCTGCGGCGTTATTCCAATAATTCTTGGGTCCTGTTTATCTTCACAAATAATTACATCACCCCATGGCGCAATAGTTAGATTATCACAATTCTGAAAAGTGTCAACATTGTTTGGTTCCATATACAACTGGAGCGTAGAAGGGGAATCTTTTTCGTTTACTTGTCCTTCAAATTTACTTGGGGTATATTTAAATATCTGACCTTTTTTAGTTTTCCCTCCAGAAGTACAAGCAAAAAATAATTCCTTTTTACCATACCATATACCCTCTCCTCTTGCAAATTTTGCAGCACCTTGCATATGGCCGCGTAAGCGCAAATCATCATCAGGTGCTTCCACATTATCCATGTCCATCCAGGATACTTCAAAAGTTTTCTTTACAGGAAATGAACCTGATTTTAAACTTTCCCAATTTCTGGTATCAACGCCCTTCCATTCATTTATAACCAGGCATTGCAGTTTGCCTCCTTTGTGCAGCTCACCTTTTACATTGGGAAGATATCTGTAAAAAATACCGTCATCTGTATCTTCTGTTTGATAAACAATTCCTTCTTGTGGATGAACTGCAACTGCTTCGTGCACAAAACGTCCCATTCCTTTTATTGGAATAGGATCTATAAGCCCAATTCGTTCTGTTGCCGGAACCTCAAAATTGTAACCATGATCTTTTTCTAAAAAACCTTTTTCACTACCTTTTTTAATCACTGACTCTTCGCAGGTGATCCATGAATTCCATGGCGTAATACCTCCGGCACAATTTCTAACGGTGCCGATTAAGCTTAGATATTCTAATTCTATTTTGCCGCTTAGCTCGTTATAAACAAGTGTGGTTGTTCCCCCAACACAAGTGCGTTCTCCATTAGCATAATCATATATTTTATTCCTACTCACTTTATACATTAGTTTATTACCTATACCAAATGGACCTTTTTCATCTGCGCCGGGTAAATTTTCATGATTTCTTATCAGAATTATTTTATCATTATTGCCTTTAAATACACCCATTCCATCATGCATGCCCGGAGAAAATAACCCATCACTCATCAGATCTCCTTTACGGGAGATTATTGTGGAAGTAAATCCTTTAGGCAAACTCAAAACGCCTTCAGAAGCAGGTAACAGCGGCCCGTAATTAAGCCCTGAAGTAGTATTACAACCGGATAACAAAAATTGGTTAAGGCCTGCAAATCCAATACTTACGATGCTTGCGTTTTTTATAAAATTTCTTCTTGAATTATTCATGTGTTTAAATTATAAATAAAAAATCATCTTTTGATCAAATTGATTTACTACCAATTATTTTATTTTCGTTTTACCTTTTTCTTTATCTCCTCTTCCTCTTCTTCGTCATCATCTGCAACCTTTAAAAAAGCACTGCGGCGAGGGGCAGGCATTTCGCTATGCTCCCCTTTTACGGCTTTCCAAATTATCTGGCTAAATAACATATCAGGTACTCGGTCTTCTTTACTTAAATCAATTTGATCGCTAAGTTTTGCTGTTGCGTTTGTAGCAGTATTTTTTTCATTAAGATCTATATTAGATGGCAACGATGTAAAAGGAGCAAAATTTGTTTTGGATGTGAAGCTTTTAAACATGGGTGTTGCAGCAGCATCATACTGGCTCATAGGCGGTAAACCTAATATTAATTCAATGGTACGTAACATAGATGATGTTGAATACATGGAATGATCTACAAAATTTCTTTTTACATGTGGCCCGGCAACATAGGCTGTAGTGCGATGGGCATCAACATGGTCAGGACCATTCTGTGCATCATCCTCAACAATAAATACTACACTTTCCTTCCAGATAGGGCTTTTAGAAAGATGCTCCATAAATAAGCCTACCGCTAAATCATTATCAGCTACATGTGCAAAAGGAGTTGGAGCACCTCTGCGTAATCCTTCAGTATGATCGTTACTAAAACGAAGCGTATTTAATTGCGGCACCGCATTTACTGCTACAAGTGAATCAAACTCCCGCTGCCATCTGTTATAACGTAAAGTATCTCTTATACTGTTGTTATACCCGGGGAAATATGGACAAAAATGATTTTCCAAAACAGGAATATTGGCTTTACCATCATCGGCAAATTCTCCATAAGTACGAAAACTAACACCTTCACGGCTGGCATAATCCCATATAAAACCTTTTTTTGGATTTGCTATCTCCCGTCTGCCTTCTCCTGCATATGTACCTCCCCGGCCACCATAACTGGTCACCCAATTTTTTTCAAGGTAATCAGTAGCATGCGCTGATGTACTCCAATTATGTCCGTCAGCACTAACTTCCCCATCTGCATAAAAATTATCAAGCAAAACAAATTCTCTTGCAAGCTTGTGTTGATTGGGCGTAACTCTTTCGCCAAATAATACCAAGCTGGTATCACCATTGCCCTCAGGCATATCTCCTAATACCTGGTCGTAAGTCCGGTTTTCTTTAATAATGTAAAACACATATTTTATGGGAGATTTATCACCGACTTTCATTGGTATAGGGTTTCCTTTTTCACCCTGGCTTATCATTTCTTTTTCTTTTGTGTAAGGAGTGTTTTTGTAAACTGCTTTTGAATAAACACCGAGCATAGCATCACCCGGTTCATCAATTATTGACATGGTGCCCTTCATTAAACCTCCAATGTAACCCGAGCTGACAGTAGCAGATGTATCTCCTATATGCCGGAGTACCAGCTGTTGTTTTTTTGTTGGATTAGGCCCATCAGAATTCGGAAAAGAAGAAAACCCTTTGCCGTTTGAAACGAATATTTTCTTTCCAATAACTTTTACGTTTGTGGGGTACCAGCCTACCGGGATAAACCCTTTCGATTTACTTCTGCCCGGCATGGAAACATCGAAAACCGCTAAACAATTGTTATCAGCATTGGCTACGTATAATTTCTTTTCATCGGCAGAAAGTGCAAGCCCGTTTGATGTAGAGCCAGCCGGCGCATCAGGAAATAAGGCCGCATTCAAAACTTCAAGCACTTTACGTTTTTTAATATCAATAACAGAAACACTGTTATCATTGGCATTGGCAACAAATAAAAAAGTACCGCTCTTGTTTAATAATAATTCATTAGGGTTATCTCCAACTGCAATTTTATTAATCAATTTTCTCTGCTTTGTATCATACACCAAAACTTTATCACCGCCCCATGATGAAATGTACAATTCCTTTTTATCAGGAGAAAGTAAACACGCATATGCTTCATTACCCAATTCCATTTGTTGAATAATACGCTTGTCAGTTAGGTCGATCACATACAAAGAATTATTTTCTTTGGTAACTACGTACATTATTTTAGCAGCATCATCAATTTCAATACCAGCAGGAGATATTTTTTCAGGCCATTTTTTTCCCAGAATTATACTATCCTTTAATTGCAGTTTATTATTAAGAATAGCATATTGAAAAATCCAGTTATCATTACCTCCTGATGCGTACAGGAATTTTTCATCTGCACTAAACTTTAAGCCATACCACGATTTTGGGATAATAACATTATGAAGTATTTTTTCTGCTTTTGGATCGATCAGTTGAATACTTTGTATGCTTTGCCCGTTGTTGGTAACTGCCATGTATTTTTTTGATGAAGAAACAGCGATATTAAGCGGAAGGTCGCCCAATGGAAACGTCCGTCCTGCCGGAGAAAGATGCCAGCCATTGGGAAGCCTGACTCTTTTGTTAGTTAATTGATTTTCGGGAGATGTGCTTTGTTTTTGAGCTG
>JBBJOK010000035.1:0-15177 GCA_037721545.1 Chitinophagaceae bacterium | reverse complement strand
GCATACTTATAAATACAAAAACTAATGAAAAGGGTTCGCAGTTGGTTGAGAGCCTATTTGTCTCAGCGGGGTTTTCGCTCATGAATTTCATTTGTTTACCTGAACTCTCAGCGAAACCCCGGTGCAAAACAAAACAAACGAATGATAAAAGGATTATATGAAATCATTTGTTTGTTGAATTAGAAAGATCAATAGACTTTTATAAAAATGTGGTGGGCCTTGAACATTTTTCTTCTGTTTTAGGAATTCTGAAAATTTCATTTAAAAGAATACAAAAGCAATATTAACAGACATCATGGGCGATAAAGTCATTAAAACTAATATGCAAATTATCAAACCTATTCAATCGCAGGAAAGAGCTCAGATACTCGATGTGCTGAGAGGCATAGCCATACTCGGCATATTTATCAATAATATTTATGGTTTTTCAGGCTATGGTTTTCTTACTGAAAAATATATACAGCAGTTTTCAACCTATCCTATAGATAAAGTAATTTCTTTTTTACAAATCATGTTAGTCGAAGGAAAATTTTATTCTCTTTTTTCTCTTCTATTCGGTATTGGCTTTTCAATAATTATTATCCGGAATGAGCAGAAGGGAATGAATGCATTTAAAATTTTTTACAGGCGAATTGCCATACTCTTTTTAATTGGAGCAGCGCATATATTTTTTTTATGGGAAGGGGATATTCTTTTGCTCTATGCAATGCTGGGTTTTGTTTTACCATTATTTAAAAAGTGTTCTGATAAAGGATTATTGATCTGGGCTGCTGTGCTGATACTTTCTCCTTTAGCCATTGATGTAATAAAAATTTTGCTGCAAGCAAATCCCGGCGATTTTTTACAACCCATTGCAGAAGGTATAGATAAAAAAACGGGTGTACCAACAGATGATGGCTGGCGAACCTATCTTTTTAAAGAAGGAAGCGGCTGGCATGAGTGGAGAAACTATCAAAGTTCTTCTTTTATTTACCGCTATCAATCGCTCTTAAACAACAACAGGTTTCCCAAAGTATTAGGAATGTTCCTGATTGGTTTTTATGTGGGTAGAAAAATGATGTATGCCAACCTTTCAAATTATACTTCTCTTCTTAAAAGATTAATGATATGGGGTTTTGTAATTGGGTTACCCGCCAGTTTTGCAATGGCATGGTTTGAAGGGGATGGTAAAAATGTTTATCAAAGTGAATGGGGTTTGCTGGATACTTTTTTTTATGCCATTGGTGTAGTGCCACTCAGCCTTGCTTATGTTGCTGCTGTTTGTCTATATTGGGTTAAAACAAAAGGTATAAATAAGTTGAGTGTATTTGCTAATGTTGGCAGAATGGCATTAACAAATTACCTGCTGCAAACAATTTTTGGCGTTTTAATATTCTATGGTGTTGGCTTAGGTGTGGGCCAAAAGATAGGTCCGGTATATTTTATTCCTATTGCTATTGGCTTCTATTTATTGCAGGTTATTTTCAGCAATATCTGGTTTAAGTATTTTCAATATGGTCCGTTGGAATGGATATGGAGACAGCTGACTTATGGGAAAAGATTGCCTTTGAAAAAATTTAATTTTAATAACCATAATAAAAATAAAATGAAACCCGTATGATCGTGATCAGTTTTATGAAATGGCAAAGGAAGCTAATGATTCCAGGTTTGAAGCAGGTGTTCATTACAGAAGCGATAATACAGCAGGTGAAGCATTGGGACGAAAAATTGGGGCAGAACTAGTAAGATGGGCGAAAGGCAAAAGCTCATTTTAAAATAATTGAGGTATAGAAGTTAATAGGAGCAGATAAAAAATATGGGTAGGTCTGAAGTTATTTGGGCATGCATTTTACCATAAATAAGAGGTTACTGCCCTGCTCTTAAACTATTTGGTTAACCGGATATATTGATAGAATCAGAGGTTGAAAAATGCCGTAAAAATTTTTTTTGGCATGTTTGAAAACGCAGAAAAGAAAGTAGTCATCATTAAATAAATCAACCAGACCATGATTATCCTCTATATACTCTTAATTATGCTTGCTGCTTTCCCTTTATGGAAAACCGTTCGATATATAATAAAAGAAAAACGCATAAGGCAACAAGGTATAAAAGCTTTTGGTGTAGTAACACATATTCATACCACTGCAATGCGGCGTGGGCCTACAGTAGATCAGGTGCATATTGAATATGCCAGCATTATTCACGGGCATTTTCATAAAAGCAGTATAACGGCTAAGTACAAAAAATTTAAGCATGGAGAAAGTGTTCCGCTTATGTATTTGCCCGAAGAGCCTTCTAAGATTGTAGTTGACGGCGGGCAAGGCTATTGGCCGATGTTGATATTTTCTATGCTGATATTTTTGTTTGTGATTTTTTCTGTTTATAAAATAGATGAGATGGTTAAAACGGGCAATATTTAAAATATACAGAAATCTATAGTTTTTCAATTATTAAAGAAATGAAAATTGTAAACATAAGTCCTGGCATATGCCACAAAAATTTTGATAATACTTTTATAACTGGTAAACATTAAATTATGAAAAAACTACTCATTGTTATTTGCCTTTGCCTGAATATATCTGTCAAGGGCCAGAAAAAATTATTTTATGTATACACAGACTCTGCAAGCCTGGTAAATGATGCTAACAATGTAATAGCCGATTTCACCGCCAAAGTAAATGCTATAAAACATGTACCCGCTTCAAGCCCTTTGGCTATTCTGAACACAAAACCTTATCTGATATTCTACTCTTCAAAATCTAACCGCATTAATTTGCCGATATGGTACCAGGTAATGCTGCCGCAAAAAGAATTTTTCACTAAATTATCCGGCAGTGAAAAAGAAGGAGAAAAAGTGTTTGGATTATTCTTTAATGGATTTTATCTGCCGCATGAACTTGGGCACGCACTGCAATTTGCTGTAAATAAAAAAGAAACCAATCAATATCAAAATGAATATTTCACAAACATAGTTGCTATCCTGTACTGGAAGAAGGTGAAAAGAAATAAAGAGCTTAAACAATGCTACAAATATGCAAAAAAAATGGTAGGCCAATTAAAAAATCCTGTGCCTGAAGGTGAAGATCCTATTCGTTATTTTAATGATCATTATAATGAGTTAGGTGCTGACCCTTACAAATATGGCTACTTTCAATTTGCGCAGTTTGTGAAAATATATGAAGACAAATCTCTTGTAAATTTTGATAGATTTATCAGGGAATTTTTAATTAAATAATCGTATCTGATTTCAAAAACCAAAACCGTACTTAATAAAATGAGACCAAAAATTATAATTTATTATACCCTATTAATTTTATCCTTTATCAATTGTACATCAGCACAAAAAAATAGCACTACACCAAAATCAGAAACTACAGGTTACTACTTTCCACCGCAATGGGATGAACAGGAATCAGTATGGCTGGGCTGGCCAGTAAGCAAATCAGTGCAGCAATTGCACCTGCAAATGGCTAAAGCCGTTCATCCCTATGTTGGAATTACCATTCTTTCAAGATCTGATAGTTTATTGAAAATTGCATTCACTCAGTTACATGCAGCAGGTATTGATACCCACCGTGTGAATGGGTATGTGCAGTATATTCCTAATCTATTTATAAGAGATGCAGGTCCACGATTCTTAAAAAATGAAAAAGGTGAGCTTGCTATTGCAGACTTCGCCTGGAATAATTTCGGGTATCCACCAGAATTTGAAAATGTTCAGAACAGTAATCAAAGAGGGGTTGTAGATAATGACCTTGGAAAACAAATGGGTTGGAGGATGATCAGCACGCCTATTGTAGCCGAAGGCGGAGGATTAGATGTCAGCAATCATGTAATGATAAGTTTTAAGGAAACCGCATTACAACGTAACCCTGGAAGAACTATTGAGGAAATTGAAAAAGAATATTTGCGGATGTATGGAAAACAAAAAATGATCTGGCTTAACAAAATGCCTGTAATGGATAAGGTTGCATCCGGACCAAAGGCCGGAAATTATTTTGGTTATGGAGCAAATGGGCACATAGATGAATTTGCCCGTTTTGTAAATGACAGCACTATTTTGATCTCCCAGATCGATTCGACAGAAAAAGATTTGGATCCGGTAAGTAAAACTGACTATGGAATTATGAAAGAAAACCTGGAGATTTTAAATCGGGCAACAGACATAAATGGCAAACCTTATAAAATTATCATCGTACCAACACCTTCTTATTCCCATTATGCAGAAAAAAGGATGGTGACTGATTCATTAAGAAATACAACTAATGGAAAAATATTATTTAAGAATTTACAAAACGGTGAGGAGATATTCTGGCTGCCTGCTGTTAGTTACTGCAATTTTTTTATTACCAATGGGGTAGTGTTGCAGGCTAAATACTGGCAGGAAGGATTGCCGGAAAGTGAAAGAAGAAAAGATGAACGGGCGCTGCAAATACTTCAAACTGTTTTTCCGGAAAGAAAAATTATTCAGCTAAACCCAATGGCACTTAATAGAAACGGTGGTGGAATGAATTGCGGAACACAACAACAACCAAAATCAAATTAGTATGAAAATCTTTAAATCCTTTTTTATTAGTCTTACATTAATGTGTTTTTGTAATGCCGGATATAATCAATCTAAGAGAAATAGTAACAAAACGGCTCTATCCAACAAAGCAATTACTTCAAACAAAGCACTCGATTCCAAACTTGACAGTATCTTTTCTTCCTTCAACAAAACTACTCCTGGTATTGCTGTTACAGTGTTACAGAACGGAAAAGTGCTTGCGAAAAAAGCCTATGGCCTGGCAAGCCTTGAATTCAAAGTTCCTTTCACACATAGTACAAATGTTCGCATGGCTTATTCAGAAGGAAGGGAATTTATTGCTATTACTGCTGTGCTGATGGAAAAGGATGGAATACTGAATCTGAATGATAAGGTTCGGAAACATTTTCCGAAGCTTCCCGAATGGTCAGAGCCGGTGACAATAAAAGATCTTTTAGATCACCGGAGTGGATTTATAGATGAATGGGACGCTTTGCTTTTGACGCAGGCAAGTATGGACAACAGGGTTGACAAATCACAATTTTTACAACTGTTGTATAATCAACCCCGACCTGAAGTAGAACCCACAAAGGGATACATGTACAGCAATTCTGATTATGGACTACTGAGATTAATTATGGAAAAAGCTTCAGGTGAAGATCTTGCAGATTATGCAAAAAGAAAACTCTTCATTCCACTTGGTATGAGGTTAACAGGTTTTAATAATGATAAAGAAGAAGTAATAGCAGGCCGTGCCTTCAATTACGTTACACTTGGGGGCGGAAGATATAGGGTGGTGATGAGTGATAAAAGATCTCCCGGTGGAAATTATCACATCATTACTACGGCTAATGACCTGGAGAAATGGGCAGTTGCTCATAATAACCCTAAATCAGACATTGCAAAAGCCAAAAACCGTCTCCTTGAAAAAGCAATAGTGATGCCCGGTGGAAATAAGGAATACACTTTTGGATTTAAAATAATAGAAGATGGGGGGAACATTACTGTTGCTCATCAGGGTGTCGGTAGTTCTACGTATTTGTCAAGAGTAAAAAATTTATCGATTATTACACTTGGTAACACTTACCAGGAGTCCATTCAATATCACAATCAGATAAGGGATTATCTACTGAAAACTGCTGCAAAACCATTCATCAATAAACAATTTATAAGAACTCCTGTTACATATACGCAGGAAGAACTAAAGGCTTTTACAGGTACATACATTGATGAGGATTCAGTTACATTCGAAAGCTTCACCAAGGTGCGTAAAAATTTAGTTGATTTTGTCATTGTAAATGATTCACTCAAATGGCAATATACTAAAGGTGAAATACGGCCACTTGATTACATCACAGATCGTGTATTCAAAGACCCTGATCAGGATTTATATTTTGAGTTTCTGCCAACCGTTCAGGGTTACAAATTGAGAACACATTTTTATACTATAAATAAGGTGTTCAATCATATTAAAGATGATGTGGTGCTATGGCAGCCAACTAAAAAAAACCTGGCAACATTTACAGGAAAATATTACAGTAAGCACCTTGATTTTTACTGGACAATTGTGCAGGACGAGCAAGGCAAGCTTGTAATTAAAAGACCAACTATAGCTGATAAATATCTTGACCCTGTAAGTGAAAATGGATTTTTGCTGATAATTGAAAATTATGCCTGGGCACCTCAGGAATCATGGGTGCGGTTCCATAAAGATGCTCAGGGAAAAGTAACTCATTTAACTGTTTCGCATCCCCGATTGATGCATCACCATTTTGATAAAATTCAATAAAAAAATAACATATGCTACAAAAAATAATCTTTTTGTTTTTCCTGCCGCTTCTGATTGTAACCAATGTAAATGCTCAAAAAACAAAAACAAAATCTGCAGAGCTTTCATCTGCCAATCTGAATTTGGAAAAAAAACTTGATAGCATCTTTTCTTCCTTAAACAAAACCAATCCTGGTATTGCAGTCACAGTGTTACAAAACGGAAAAGTAATTGCAAAAAAAGCCTATGGCATGGCAAGCCTTGAGCACCAGGTGCCCTTCACACATCAGTCACGTGTAAGGCTCACATATTCCGGGACACGGGAGTTCATGTGTGTTGGATTGGCTATAATGGAATCCGAAGGTCTGCTCCGGTTTAACGATAAAGTCCGACAGTATTTCCCAAAGCTTCCCGCCTGGAGCGATGACGTTACCATCCAGGATCTGCTCAACCACAGCAGTGGGTTTGCTGATGAATGGGCTACCATGCTGCTCATGCAGGCGGACATGAATAACAGGGTGGATAAGGAACAACTTCTGACATTCTTGTACAATCAGCCAAAGCCTGAGGTGAAGCCGGGACAGGGATATATGTATAGCAATTCAGATTTTGCCTTGTTGCGTTTCATCATGGAAAAAGCATCAGGGAAAAGTCTGCCTGATTATTTGCAGCAGAGATTGTTTAAACCGTTGGCCATGAAGGCTACATTAACGAATGATCGGCTCCAGGAAATTATTCCAGGCCTGGCTGAAAATTATAATGAGTATGGCCCTCCTTCCAGGCAAGTGGGCGTTAAGACTTCTCCCGGAGGCAACTACAGGATCATTACCTCCGCAGATGACCTGGAAAAGTGGTCAAGGGCATTAGAGAATCCAAACTCTATGGTTGCTAAAGCTTTCGTGCTATTGAAACAGAACGCCCGACCCATCCCTGTGCTATCACCGGAAATTCATTATGTTTTTGGGCACGAGTGGCAAAAGAAAGGAAATGTGGACCTTGTAAAACACGGCGGCGTCAATCATGATTTTTACATGACCCGCATTCCGTCTTTAAAACTTTCTATAATTGGTTTGGGTAACTCATGGGGCAACATGGTAAAAGCTGAAAGCGTTGCAAGTTACTTTTTACCGAAGGATGAAAATAAATTGCGAGGTCCGTCGCCAAAGCTGTCATCAAATCCCGTGGCAGTTGACAGGGCAACCCTAAGCCGATATACCGGTAGATATTTTGAAGAAAAAAGGAATACGCATAGCAGCCATTTGCCTAACATCTCCTTTTATGACATCAAACATTCAGGTGATAGCCTCCAGTTTTATGAGGTGTCCGGACAATATTTCACACTGGTTCCAGTGGGAAAAGACATGTTTAAAGATCCTGATGGAGTAATCATTCAGTTCATGCAACCCCACCCTGATTCGATGAAATTCACCGTTTTTATTCCTGATGGTACAGAAATAGCATTTTCCAGGAAAAACAATATACAAACACCACCTAAGGAAATTCTGCAACAGTACACCGGCGAGTACTACAGTCCACATCTTGATTTTTATTGCAGGATTGTTTTTGATGAGCAGGTTGGGCTGGTGTTGAGACGTGCAACTATTGCCGATAAAAAATTGATACCTAACGGTAAAGATCGTTTTCTTTTTGAAATGGAAGGCGCTGGCGGCCTTTTTGTAGAAGCCGTTTTCACGAGGAATAACGTGGGTGAAGTTACGGGTATTGACATGCAACACATTCGCATGATGCATCACCGATTTGATAAGGTGAAATAAAATAAAATCTATTATGACAGAAGAAAATTTAAACACAAACCGCCGGGATTTCATGGCTCTATTTGCAACGCTTGGATTATCATCCACGCTCTTTCCGGGAGTATTATGGGCACAGGCGCAGGAGAAAAAAACAAATAAGATCACCAAAGAAATGCTTGCGGCAGCAGAAAACATTTCAGGAGTACATTTTACAGATGCTCAACGTGAAATGATGCTGGAATGGGTGAATAACAATTATAAACTCTATGGAGAACTCCACAAACTGTATATCGACTATAGTGTTCCTCCGGCTTTGCAGTTTAACCCTGTTTTGCCTGGAATGAAGTTCAACGGAGAAAAACGCCCAATACAATTCAGTTCTGTGACTGGTATAAAACGCCCGTCTAATCTGAACCGTCTAGCATTTTTTAATATTTTTCAGCTTTCCTTTTTACTAAGAACTAAGCAGCTAAGATCAGCAGAACTAACAGCCATGTACCTGCGAAGGCTGAAAAGATTTGACCCACAATTGAATTGTGTTGTCACACTCATGGAAGAACTGGCAATGGAACAGGCAACACGAGCCGATGAAGAGATCGCAAAAGGAAATTACCTCGGGCTGCTTCATGGTATTCCGTATGGAATTAAAGATTTATTCTCTACAAAAAAATACCCTACCACATGGGGTGCTCCCATTTTCAAAGACAGAATAATTGATGAAGACGCTACTGTGGTGAAGCGATTGCACAACGCAGGTGCAATATTGATTGCAAAACTTTCAACAGGAGAATTAGCACATGCCGACATCTGGTTTGGCGGACAAACAAAAAATCCATGGGATATTACATCTGGTTCAGGTGGATCATCCGCCGGACCTGGATCTGCAGTTGCAGCCGGATTAGTGGCTTTTGCCATCGGCACAGAAACAGGTGGTTCTATAATTGAGCCAGCAATCACATGTGGTGTTACTTCGCTGCGGCCAACTTTTGGCAGAGTAAGCCGCCATGGTGTGATGCCGGGAGCATGGAGCTTTGATAAAGTAGGACCTATGTGCCGTTCTGTGGAGGATTGCTCTGTCATTTTAGACGCCATTCATGGTAAAGATGATAAGGATATAACCTTGGTTGATTTGCCTTTCAACTGGAATGCAAATGCAGGGGCAAAGCAAATACGTGTTGGCTATCTGAAAGCTGCTTTTGATGAGCAGCATGCTTTGCCGGAAGAAAAGACCAATGATCTGGCCACATTAAAAAAAATTCGTGATCTGGGCTTTGATGTAAAAGCAGTTGCCTTGCCTGATTATCCTATTCATGCTATAGGCATGCTGTGCTGGTATGGAGAGGTTGGTTCTATTTGGAATGAATTGATCCGCAGTGGTGATGATAAATTGCTCACAAGGCAGGACCCTGATCACATAGGGAACCTTGTTCGCATGAGCAGAACCGTACCTGCCGTTGATACAGTAACCGCAAGCCGGGCAAGAACGTTGCTCATGCAAGCTATAGGAAAAATCTTTGATGAGGTAGATGTATATATAGCACCGTTCAGCAATACTGATACACCGCCGGTCGCTTTTCAAAATCTTCAACTTACCAATCTCACCGGCCATCCTGCTGTCGCAGTGCCTAATGGCTTTACCATTAAGGGCACACCAACCGGCATTACATTCATTGGAAAATTATATGGCGAAGCCGATTTGCTTGCTGTTGCAAAAGCATATCAGGACGTGACCAAATTTCATCTGAAGTACCCCAAACGTTTTAGTGAGTGATCAGATAAAAAAAGGGAGCCATTAGGGTTATTGTAAAGTGTTACCTTGTTTACGTTGCTCCTGACTCGTCCTAAAAAAAGTTTACAGGTTAATAGATAAATCCTGCAATATGTTTACAGGATCATTTTCATTTTTCTTGTTAAAGGTATTAGGTTTTTTAAAATAGCTTTTCCATAATCTTTGGGGGTTTATTTTTTGATTGTAATGTAATTTATTTGGCGTCAGATTACTGATGCTCATATGTGGCCTGTCATTGTTGTATAAGTTTATAGCTTTTTGTAATTGTTTTTTTGCTTTCGTTAAATTGTCTGTTTGATAGTTATTGAGATACTCTTCTTTAATTATTCCATTCACTCTTTCAGCTATTGCATTTTCTAAGGGGTCTCCATTTTCACTCATACTGATCCTGATGCCCTTGTCCTGCAATAGCTTTACATATTTTCCGCTGCAATATTGTATCCCTCTATCACTGTGATGTGTAAGCTGCAATGGCACGGCAGCTCCTCCAAGAGCTGCAAGAGCCATTTGCAGCGCTTCAATACTTTGGATAGCTTCCATTGTTTCTGCCACATTATAACCCATGATTTTCCGCGAATAGGCATCAGTGATTAAGCTAATGTAAAGGTGTTCGCCTGTATGTATCTTCCAGTAAGTAATATCGCTTACCCATAGTTGGTTGATTACTGCCGGAATAAAATCCCGGATTAAGTTGGGATATTTTCTAAGCCAGTGATTGGAATAAGTAGTTTGTACCTTTCGCTTTCTTCTCTTTACCAGTAATTGATTGGCAGCCAGCAGGTCAAACATAGCATCCCTTCCCATTTTGATGCCATGCTCTATCATAAAAGACTGAAGTATTTCAAAGAGTTTTCTTGCTCCCATTCTTGGATGGTCCTTTCTTATAGCCATCACTTGCTTTAATATGAGCAAATCAACTGTTTGTATACTTTCTGCTTCCCATGAATGCTGATAATATGCCTGGCGGGTAATACCAAATAATCTGCAGATACGACTCAGGCCTACTTTGTTGTATTTGCATTTTAATTCATGGATTATTTGGTATTGCGCTTTTTTCTGATTGGAATTTTAAGCTCTAATTCTGCGATCTCTATCATTCTGCGATAGCCTTCCGCCTGCAATCTGGAATCTTCAAGTTCCTTTTTAAGAAACTCAATTTGTTGTTGCTCCTTAGTGAGTGGAGGATTGTTCTTTTTGGGTTTATCGGGCAATGGCTGAAAATTTTCAATGCCAATATACGCACTTCTTGTTCGCCTGTTTATACCCGTAATATATCCTAATTGCCGGAGCCAGTCATGAACTAAAGAATGACAACTGAGATTATATTTTTCAACACAATCACGCAAAGAAAGCCCGTTTTCAATATGCTCTTTACAAATCTGATGCTTAAGCTCAAGACTGTAAAAGGTCCGTCTAACAAAGTCATTTGAATTATACATTTACACGTATTTTGTGTAAACCTATTTTAGGACAAGACATCCTGATATTGTCGGCCTCGGTTCGTGTCCGCACGAACCGGCTTGGAATTGAATGGCAAAAAATTGGCTCGTGGGGACACGAGCCACGGCGAACGGGCTTTTTTTTTGCAATATTAAATTCAAATCTTCTCACCCCATTTCGGTATTGTATCAAAGTTTAGTACGATAGATATTTGCAGTGTACTATAAAACAGCAAAAATTTACACCCTTCTTAATAAAAATTAAAATTATCAATCATGAAACTTAATCTCATTAAAAACAAAAACATGTTACAAAAAGCCCTGAAACTTCTTATTTGCATTATTGCATTGTCACCTTGCTCATACGCACAAAATAGCAAAGCTGAACAGGAAGTATTAAAAGTTAATTCAGATTATGACAAAGCCATTTTGAAGGGAGATATTTCTTTTCATGAAAAACTTTTTGCACCTGAATATAGATCATATAATCCCGACGGAACAACAAGAAACCGAACTGAGGTATTAGAAAGATTAAGAAAAGAAGGAACCACACCTACTTATAAGTACAATGCAAATTCGAGTGATGATGTAAAGGCAAAAGTGTCCGGAAACCTGGCTGTTGTTACTGCTAAATGGAAATCCAGCACCACATCAATGGAAGCTGATGCCTCACCACACAATGATGAGGGCTATTACACGGCCGTTTATGAAAAACGTAACGGACGCTGGATGCTTCTTACAGACCATGCCACGGAAAAACCACACACAGTTGCAGATTGGAGCCCGGCCTAAGAAAAGCAAGTGACGATTTTGATAAAGCCATGCAAACGAAGAGTGCTTCCCTGTTTGAAAGACTACTGGCTGAAGATTTCATTTCTACCAACGAAACAGGTAAGAGAAGTAATAAAAAGGAAGAGATAGCACAGATGACCTCTGCTGACCTGATAATTACTTCAGCAAAGGCAGATGACAAAAAATTTCGTATTCACCGTAATTCAGCAGTGGAAACAGGACGTTATACGGTAACCGGATCTTATAAAGGAAAGGCATTTTCTGAAACAGGGCATTACACTTCATCATGGATATATAAAGATGGCAGATGGCAGGTTGCTGCAGATCATATATCGGTTATTCCTGGCGAAAAATAATTAAATATCATCGCCAAACAATGGAAATCCCCCATGGTTGGTTGGGAACATAAGACCATGGCTGGGATACATTGGCGTCATTCCTTCACATTTGGAAGATAAGTTCCAGTTGCATCCTTTCGTATTCAAAAGGATGTAAAGCTTTAATAATGTCGCTTTTGTACTATTCCTTCATTTCTGATGCTGGTAGATTTGTTCTATTTTTAGTATCAAAGTACCAGTGTATAGCAAAATATACATATCCCATCCTGCCCTACAAGAGTTTGTTATCAGCATCATTGCTATCGATGCACTGCTTTATGCCGTTGCATGAGTTCCTAAAAAATATTCCATCAGCATAAACTCCCACCGCCATTGTTCGGTGTTCGTGCGGAAGGCTCTGCAGTTTAGCAATCACCAACAACCAGCACACGGGTATGATCCGATAGATATCGGATTGAAAATAAGTAAAGCTATCCTGCTTTCAATAACTTAGCAGTAATAAAATCTCCTTACAATAACAACAGATCATCCACAATATTTTACTGCCACCATTTTAGAATGGCAGCATCTTTTAAAACCGGATAAATATAAAGATGTAGTTATAGTTAGCCTCAAATTTATGGTGAAAGAAAAGCGTATAGAAGTAAATGCTTTTTCAATAATGAGCAATCATATACATTTAATATGGCAGATACTGGAAGGCCATGAAAGAGAAAGTGTTCAAAGAGATTTTTTAAAGTTTACATCTCAAACAATCATAAGAGATTTGAAAAAAAATCATCCATCCGTTTTACAAAAATTTTATGTTGGTGCAAAGGACAGAAAATACCAGAT
Source organism: Chitinophagaceae bacterium (assembly GCA_037721545.1). Lineage (GTDB taxonomy): Bacteria > Bacteroidota > Bacteroidia > Chitinophagales > Chitinophagaceae > Ginsengibacter. The sequence goes on along the minus strand of JBBJOK010000035.1, from coordinate 1,959 downwards.
ATGGGAACGTAATCCATTAAGTATAGATTTATGGACAAAAGAAGTGTGTATGCAAAAGATGGAATATATTCACTACAATCCGGTTGCAGCAGGCTTATGTGTTTATCCTGAAGAGTATAAGTATTCTTCAGCAAAATTTTATGAGACGGGGAAAGATAAGTTTGGTTTTCTAAATCATTGGATGACATAACAAGTTGTTAGTATGGCATAATGCTGTTATTGGTGATTGCTCAACTACAAAGCCATCAGCACGAACACCAACAACGGCGCTTCTTTTAACCTGCAGAATTTTATAAAACACTAAAAGCTTACCTGATTAAGCAGGAACTAAAAATTTACAACCTCAACTCTCCTTCAAAGCAAACGAAATATAAATGTCGCTTTTGTACTATTCCTTCATTTCTGATGCTGGTAGATTTGTTCTATTTTTAGAATCAAAGTACCAGTGTATAGCAAAATATACATACCTCATCCTGCCCTACAAGAGTTTGTGATCAGCATCATTGCATTTGATGGAGTACTTCCTGGCGGAACAGATGAAGTTGTAACTCCCTATCCACCTACACCACACCAGTCAATAATTTTTTATGGTAATCACCCCATCAAAATGCAGAAAGAAGGCTGGGATCACTTTGATCTGCAGCCATCAATGGTAGTGATAGGCCCCCAGTACACAAGGGTGAATTTGATTGTACGAAAAAGGCTTAAAGCAGTTCGGGTAGATTTTCATCCGGGTGGTTTATACCGGCTGTTGGGGATTCCTATGACGCATCTTTTTGATGAAGGCTTTGATGCGTTGGATATACTGGGGAATGAAATGAATACAATTAATTCGCAACTTTTACATGCCGCTGATAATGATACCAGCAAAGAGATTGTAGAAAAATTTCTTCTGAAAAACTGCAACCAACTTAAAGACTTATTGCCGTTTGATATGGCTATAAGAGAATTGATGCAAAAGGATGGAAACATTCCAATTGAAAAAATTGCATCCCTTGCGTGTTTAAGCTTAAGGCAATTTGAAAGGAAATGTTTGGAACGAATAGGAATGCCGCCCAAATCCTTTGCACGAATTGCCCGGTTTTCCAAAGCATACCGTTTGAAAGAGTCCCAACCTGATCTTACCTGGACATCCATTGCTTATGATGCTGGCTATTTTGATCAGATGCATTTTATTAGAGACTTTAAAGAGTTTGCAGGTGTTACGCCACGCATTATTGAAGAAGCTTTATCAGGCACACCTTTCCGTATGCAGGCTGATTTAATTGTATAACATTTCCCTTTCATTAAATGTCGCTTTTATACTATTTACCTGCAAAGCCGGTACGTAGTTTTGCTTAAAAAAAATTATGAAAAATTTAAAAGTGAATTATTCAGTAAGCAGAAACTTTATGTATAGCTACTGTAAAAAACTATTATTTCTTGTGCTTGTAAGCATTACTTTTCATTTACCGGCAATTGCACAAGAGTATGATGAATTACACCTTGTAAAAGGTATTGATACAAAGGTTTATTATAGCACAGGACATGAGCAGCGTGCAAAGGATATAGCTATCCGCACAAAAAATGCTATAGATTATAATTACAAATTATTAGGATTTAAACCTAAGGTAACGCTCCTGGTATTAAGCCCTGAGGACTGGAGTAAACATACATCATTCCCTGTTTACGGTATGCCACATTATAAAGATGATCAAACTTTGGTTGTTGCATCTTCAGATAATGATTTCTGGAGAAGCTTTATGCCAACGGCAGACCAATTACCAGCATCGGTTGCTGAGAATATAAAGAAGACTTATAAAACAAATGATGACAACTTAAGTATGCAACCTTTCTTTGATCTATTAGCACTGCATGAATTGGGGCATGCATTTCATAAACAAGGTGGCTTAACCATGCACCGCAAATGGATGGGAGAATTGTTCTGTAATATTCTTCTGCATACCTACATCGCAGAAA
>JBBJOK010000034.1:1856-15209 GCA_037721545.1 Chitinophagaceae bacterium | reverse complement strand
ATTGATTGCGTTTATAACAACATTATCGGCAACAACAATTTCCGCACAGGAAACGATCACTTATAATACAGCAATTTTCGGAATATTCATTTCCAAAAAATAAATCATTCTATATAATCCGTAAAACAATCTGAAAAACAATTAATGGGAATCTATGGGAATCGAACCTTTTGTTAATCGTCTGAAGCGCTTATCAGAATAAAGTTTGAGGCGTTTTTATTCCTTTTAAATCTTTTTAATTTTGTATGTATTGTGGCCTCGCCAGGAAAGTCTCTTTTTTTCTAAATTTTCATAGTTTTTTCCAAGGTTTTATATACTTAATGCGCAAATTTCTTTGCGCATTTTTTTTAGATATCAATATCTAGAAAATTAAACACAATTCGATAATGTGCCAGGGTCGACAGGAGATCGACTGCATTACAATTCAAGTCTCTTAATAACATATTTTTTTTCAATAAGGGCATTTAAAATTTTAAAATTCTCTCCACCTTGCCAATTAAAAAATAAAAAACAACAATATGATACTTCCAGAACCTAGATTTTATCTTAAAGATAAAAATTCTAAAGAGCCAACTTTAATTGTAATGCAAGCAAAATATAATGGGCAGCGTATATACTTAAGTGCGGTAGAAAAAGTAAACCCCATTGATTGGGACTTTGATAAGCAAAGAGCTATAATTACAAGAAGGAATTTAGCAAATGCTTCTATAAACATCTGGCTTGATAAAATGACTCTTGATTTTAAAACTATTTTTAGAAATTGTCTTTTAGAAGAGATAGAACCTACCGCAATACTAATAACACAAAAGTTACAAGAAAAGCTCAATCTAACTAATACACAACCACTAATACCGATTGGGAAAGAAACTTTATTTCTATTTATTGAAAAATATATTCAGGAGTGTTCAGGTTATAAATCTCAAAGCACAATAAAAACCTATCAATCTACATTCAAGCATTTAAAAAATTATTCTAAGTTATTGTCCAAAGAATTGGATTTTGAAGATATTACCCATGATTTCAGAAATAAGTTTATTCGCTATTTACAAAATCTAGGATCTGGAAAGAATACAGAAGGAAAGCATATCAAAGAAATAAAAGTGTTCATGAATGAGGCAACAGAAAGAGGATTAAATTTTAATTTAGATTTTAGAAGTAAATCATTTAGTAAGCCTTCTGAATCAGCAACAAAAGTTTTCCTTTCAATGCAAGAAATCGAAAAACTAGTTGATTTGGATTTGTCTTATTGTAAAACAAAAGAAATTGTTAGAGATTATTTCATAATTTCTTCTATGAGCAGTCTTAGGTACAGTGATGTTATTGATATAAAAGAAGAGAATATCAAAAATGATGCAATTCATATAATTACCAAAAAAACCGGCGAGCAAGTAATTATACCTTTATCACCATGGATTAAAAATATTTTTATTAAATACAATTATAGGTTTGAAAAAAAGATCCCATGTAATCAGATATTTAATAAAGTAATAAAAGAAGTTTGTAAAATTGCCGGTCTGAATGAACAAATTACAATAACAAAAACGATAGGAGGTGTTAAAAAAACTATTGTTTACATGAAGTATGAATTAATTTCAAGCCACTCAGCCAGGCGCTCATTTGTTAGCAATTGTATTCTGGCTGGGATTGGAATTCCTCAGATTCAACTAATCACTGGCCATCGTAGTCTTAAGACATTGTCGTTGTATGTGCGCATTAATCAGGTCCAGAATGCAGAAAGGTTGGCAAATCATAGTTTCTTTCAATAACGGTAAAAGCTAAAAATTTGTATGAAAAAATTTACCCTTACCACTGAGTACAGTGAACAAGAGATAGTAAGCATTATTGAACATTGTATTCAGCAAACTTTAAAGCAAGAACTGCAAAAACATATTTCATCAGCCCATAGTTTAGCAACTAGATTAAGTTCAAAATTACTAACCAGAAAGGAGCTAAGGAGAATATTGCGAATTAGTTATCCTACGATTTCAAGACTAACAAAAAACGGAACATTAAAAGCAAAAGTTGTTGGCGGTAGCTACCGTTATTCAGAAAGTTCTATAATTAAATACCTTGATGCAAAGAGTTAAAAGTCTATTGGTAAATAATGTTTATTCAATAACTACACGCCATTAACTAAATTTTAAATATTAGCATCACAGGATAAAAATATCATGCAAAAGGACAACTATAAAGACAATCTTAAAGAAGCACTAAGAAATCTTATTGAAGTAAATAAAAGCATATTTCAATCTTTGATAGATGTCTCAATGCAAGGTGAACTTAAAGACTTCAATGACTCCGTACCTATTGGAGAGGTTCATGAGTTTAGTTTAGAGCTTTTTAGAAACAGTTGCGATACAAATATCCAATTGCTGGTAGGGCTTATGCAAAAAGTGGAAGAAACTTTTGAGTCATTAAGAAATCTGAATAGTATAGTTTTGGAAGAAGAAAAAGATCAGGATTATGATTATGACAATTTGTTTTGATGAATTCAGATCATAGCCGCTTCAATTAAAAATTTTAGAAATTTTGTTACACGTTTTAAATTCATTTATCTAATATTTTCTCCTACCAGCTTTAAAATCTTTAAATTCTTCATTCCTTCGATTTATAAACAATTACTCAAATATAAAATTCGAAGAAAATGACAAAAAAAGAAATTACTGAGATTTTAGTATGTGGGAATTCCTGTATTATTCCGGTAGGAGGTCGGGCTTTAGGTGTTACCACATTTCAAGCATTTTTATCTATAAGACCAGTATTAAAGGGCAGGTTGTATTGGAATGCATTAAGAAGGGCATATGAGCATAGTGATGATTTATACCACTATAGATATGATATTAAAGAGGTATTCAAAAGGGATGAACCTGATCGAGATTCAATGATGAATAAGAAAGAAAGAGATTATTTACAGAAATTACCTGATAAAATCACAATTTATAGAGGAATGACAAAAAAGGAATATCAATCAAAAGAATTTGGTATTTCGTGGAGCCTTAAAAAAGAAAAAGCGGAGTATTTTGCTTTTAAATACGGAAGGAATTTTTCAACCTATCGCTTAAAAAAAACAGTTCATCAAGTGACAATTAATAAAAAAGATGTAATTGCATTTTTAAATGGTAGAGAGGAATATGAAATAATTTATTTAGGTAAGTAGCAAAAGATTTAGCAATCATAGTTTCCTTCAATAAACATTTATTATGATAAAATATGTAATGGTTACATGGCCTTATTCCCAAGAATTTATGGAGCATGAAAGATTTAATGAATGCTATTTAGTACAGGCAATGGAAGATCAAGAGGAAATTTCTTCAGCTTATTTTGTGCCTGACGATTTATATAATGAAGTTGTAATCACATAGAAAAGTAAAAAAAATAAAAGAGTTTCAGAATTTCCGATACCCTTTGCTCCCTATAAACTATTCATTAATATATTCCTTTTGATTCATCTATTTTAGATTCATTATACTAATCTTATAAAATTGTAATGCACAAGTTTAATTTCTTAACTCCTATTTGATCTATTTAATGATTCTTAAGACTTTCATTTTTCAAATGTTCCAGTGTCTTTTGAACTTTTATAATTTTTATACCAGTGACTAACCCCCTTTGAATCTATATAATCTGGGTCTAATTTTAACCAATGTTCTCTAATATTACCAGTTAATTTATAATCTATAGTATTAAAGTATTCTTGATGTAAATTCCATTGCCCAGGAACTACGCTTTCCGTTTTTGTTAATTCCATATAGTGATATATAGGGAAATAACCTCTTTCATCTTCTTTATCTATTTGTTGATATTCGTATAATAATGTAGTGTCTTTAACTATTCTACCAGAGGTACCTAAATTATAACTCAATTCTGATTCAGATTTTATCGGCTGTATTTCTCCAGATCTTATTGGCTTTTGTATTTCTTTTTTTACGCTTTTACTTTTATCACCAAAGGCTTTTTGTCCATCTAATTTCCAGTTACCACCTATCTTTTTTACTATCATATCAATATGTACAGTATCGCTTCGATCTTTTGAAGAATCTTCAATTACTAAATCATACTTCGCCTTCGCAGAATTTTTATTAATAAATTTATAAACATTTATATTTTTTGCTTCCAAATTAATCCCACTCGATAGAAAATTCATTAATGGAAGAAATCCCATTACCATTAAATTGTCCATTTTCATATTATAAAATGGTAAACCATCCGCCCCTACACCTTGCATACCCTCAGCAGTAAATCCACCATTGATAATTCCAAAATATGTTTTTTCGATCTGGTTAGTAATCTCCTCTCTATCTTTTTTATGATTATCAAAGACAAACATTCCTTTTGTATAAAAGAAATATATTAATGAGCCTATTAATAGTATGAAAAGTATCCAGACAAATAAATATGATGTTTTTTCTTTAGGTATATACTCATAATCTTCATGCGGAATTATTTTTGTAGGTGATTTAGAAATGTTTGTTTCATTATATGATAATGTGTCGAGTTGTTTTAATAAGGTATCTTTTTGTTTATTAAATACATCATCAGATAAAACTTTTTGCGCATGAAGATGTGTGATTGTATCTAAATCTTTAAATAATAATCTCTTTTTTTCATTCAGGTTTTCAATAATATTATCTGTATTTGTAGGTTTATAATTAATTCTAGTATTGGTACTAGTTTTTTGCTGTACAGGGTAATAACTTTCTGACTGGATTCTATTATTATAACTATCAACGGCAGCAATTGCCCAAATAAAGCAAGTAACAAAATAGAAAAAAACTATTAATAATAAATTCAATTTATAAACTGATATTAAGACTATTAAGAGTGGCACTGCTCCAATCATTGTAAATGCACCAATTATTGTTGAATAAAACATTCCAAAGGGCCAAAAAAAGATAACTAATAAAGCAGCTATCCCTTTACTTTTCATTGGTTTTGTTACTATATAATTCATAATTAATTTTTTTTAAAAAGGCGCGAAGGTTCAAAGAAGGTTCAATTTTTCAAAGGAAGGATTTTACTTTCCATGCATATCTAATTGCAATGTAACACATATATGTGTGTGCTTAAAGTACTTGAATATTCGATCTTGAGATGTGAATATTCGGGACGAAAAATTTGTTAAAGCTGTTGGAGAAAGACTGAAAGAAATCAGAATTAAAAAAAGTATGTCTCAAGAAGAATTAGCTAATACTGCAGAAATTCCAACAAACCAAATTGGCAGAATAGAAAGAGGAGAGATAAATACAACTCTTATAACAATGAAAGCCATTGCTGATGCTCTTAGTGTTGATGTTATCGAACTATTTCAGTTTAAGAGATAAAGCAGACACAACATTTTCTATGTCCACTATAGTCGTAAAAAGCAGATAGAACAACTTTTCTATCTCATTTCATATTGATATGGAAACCTTGTTTATTTTTGCTTTAACTACTTTAATGCATTGCATGATATCCTGATCAAAGATTACAATATTATTTCCTACTGTATGTAATGAACTTCTAAATTTTATACCTTGAACACCAGTATAAACTTTAATAAATTCACAAATAAATTGAGTTGGAATATAATCCAGCTCAGAATCATATCTACGCATAGGTTTGGATAAATCAGCACTAATTTTTTGTTTTAAAAGTGTTGATTTAATTCTTTCACTTACCATAGAAGGATGAAATATAGTTATGCTTTCAGTAAAATCAGAAATAAAAATTTCATTTGTAATCTCTGCATTTAATATAAATGTGCCTATGGACACTTCATCTAAATATGAGGCTCGAATTTCATATAAAACTGTTTTATCATTGTCGCTTAAATAAAGAAAAGGGATGCCAATAGGATTTGCTCTTCCAGCGGTTGCTTTATCCTTCGGTGGACAAAACATGCTTTTATTTGTATAGGGGGGTTCTGAACTTGAATGGTGAATTCTGGCACGATATAATTTTTCTTCTTTCCGCAATGCGATTTGGCTTCCAAAAAACCCATCCCACCCTAATTCATCAGTAAGATAATTAATGTCTGTTAAATATCTGTTGTTCCAAATTAATTGATTTTTTAATTTATCCCAATAATTTACATTGTCTAAAATTTCATCACTAAAGTCCACCCTTTCATCTGCATTTTTAATTTCCGTTTCAATGTTATCAATTACGTTGTTTAAAACTTTATAAGCAATATCTAAAGAACTAAAAAGGCTCCAATTACCCTGTATTTTTGATTTTAATGTGTCACCATCATCTTTTTTTTTAAAATTGCTTATTAATTCTTTAAAAAAATCAAATAGTTCCTCAAGTGCAAGACATTCAACAGTTTTATGATCACAGAAGTTGCAATCATCAAATTTAGTTTGAGAAGTTATAAAGGCAATTAGTTCTCTATCGGAAAAACAATATTTACAAACGTATGGCATCTCTTTGCACTAAATATTCAGTAACAATATGTAAATGGTGTTTAATACAAATTTTTTTGACCGTCCCCAATCCTGGGTATTTGGCTTCATTAAAATATGCCCTTAACTCTCCTATAGCAGAATTGTTTAAGCCTTCAGCCCCACAAAAGCCTACAGCTTTTTGCGCTGCTTCAGCAAATTTTCCTTGAACGTTTGCTATAGAATCGTTCGTGTCAGAAGTAAAATGTCTTATCCATATTTGATTTTCCTCATCTTGCTTTATATAAGTTAAATGAATTACGACAGCCCTAGGTGTACTTCCCCCATCGACATATTCACTTGGTAAAACTGTAAAGTCGGAAAATCCTTGGTATCCATCTTTAATATAGTAAAGATGCTCTTCACTAAATTTGTGAGCAGAAATATCTAAAAAGTCAGCGTTCTTCACTTGCTTCTCAAATACGTCGTCCAACCTAATGTATTTTTTGTTCAAAGCTTTAATAAATCGGTCTAAACTACGATTTTGATGCGGCTGATAAATCATAATATGTGAAACATTTTCATGATTACATAAAAATCTTAAATCTGTATCATCATTAAAATTTTCATATCCAATAAGTAGGCACTTCGATATTTTATATTTTAAAATAGAATTTATAATAAACTCTCTGTTATTGGTATAGTGAAATGCAGGAAGGAAATGACAATTATCAATTGAGGATATGTAGTCCAAAAATATGTTGGTATCACCCGGGATTTCTCCAACAAGGGGATTAACAATTAGAAAGCAATTCAATTCTTTTTCTTCAAATACTTTATGTGCTAAATTTAAATTATTAAATGTCTCTTTAACTGGTTCTAAAACTGGAGTAACATAATTTTGAAGAACATTTGCCGAAGCTAATTCTCGAAGAGATATTAACTCAAATTGCCTTGCTCTTAAATAAGGATAGTACATATTGTCAATGTGTTATGTTGGAGCTTAAATTTTTTAATAACACCTGTTTGTGTTCAAAAGATAAGTTAAGAGAGAGGAATATCTGATTTAAGTGTTTTTCTTTTTTGCAGAATTCATTGTTTATTTTTCTTTCTTTCATTAATTCAACAAAATATTCATTTAAAGTGTTGAAAGGAATTTGCTTTATTAAATTCTTGCAAATATTAAATTTATTAAAATCGTTAAACGAGGGTTTGCACCCATAATGGTTCTCGACAATATTTATATACTCGTGAGTGTGAAGAACTTGCATTAAAATATCCACATCAATAAAGGAATTTTTAGCAGACTGCTTAATTACAGAAAAATTTCCATTTACTTCATCATAGAAAATAACACCAGTTTTATCATCTAAATCAAGGTACTTATCAATTTTTGATTTCGGGGCAATTACATAAACTTCATTGAATAATTTGCCATATTGATGTAATTGATTACTTAACCTTGAGTCTTTGTCTAATAATGTTTTTATCTCAAACACTTTTGAATTGCCATTAAACATTACCATGTCTGCCACTGCTTTTCCTAAACGGAATTCACTATATATAACAGAATTTGCGCCCCCCAGTTCTTTTATTAATTGTTTATTAATAAATTCATTTTTATAAACATACTCGTTAGGATAATATCTTTCTAATATTTTATAAATATGTTTAAGATATGAGACGTAGGTACAATTATAGGTGACATGTAAAGCATCATACCTTGAGATTTTTTTATTTAAAGAAGTGAAATCATTTTTAAACCATCGACTAACTTCTCCCCGAGAAAATAGACTAGAATAATCTCTAAGTTGGTCAATATTATATGATTTTTTAATGTTCATCTATTATGTAAAAGTATGAATAATCTATGTTTAGTTAATGTCTCATAGCATTATGATTTAATGCCTTTTTATCGACACATAATTGCAACAAACGCCGCGAGACCACTCTTCCATTTAAGAAGATCTTTAATCTTTACCAAGCCAGAAATGAGTTCCATTAAATTAATTTTTCAATTAATGATTTTCTCCATTTCGTTTACAATATTCATTGTCTCCACACTAACAGTACAAACTCTTTTCAGCAGCTCAATTACATGCTCTTTATAATCTGCGAATTTGTAAGTGTTGAATTTTTCTGCGATGGTTGGGTCAGAAGGTTTTTTCTCTTTATATTGATCTAATATCCATTCTAATGCACTGCGGTTGCCAAGCTTGTAATTCCATGCTTCTTTTGGTATGCCATGTAATTCTGTATTTTCATCCAACACTATTATACCTGTTTCTTTTAATGCTTTAAGTTTTGCTTTAGGCTGTTCTTTAAAAGCAACTTCTTTCTGTTGCAATTGGTAAGGCTCTATAATTTCATAATTAATATGAAGATTCATTAGTTGTTCACCCCATTGTACCCATTGAAAAAAATTAGCATAAAAAGGTATTCGTGGAAATTCTCTTTTCAAATTAAGTTCATACTTTTTGCGGTAAGCAGGATTATGAAGAACTGCATACACATAATGAAAGATGTTTTCTTTTTTTATGGGAAGAGATTCGTTTAGTATAGCATCTTTTGGAAAGGTCTTTAATAATTCGCCATTGTGATATTGTTGTTCGAATTGCTCTACTGCCCATTCAGTGATATTTTCAAATCTTTCTCCGTTTTCATATATATAAAGAGGAAGGCATTGTGAATCTCCGTTAAAATGCAAATCAACAAGATATTTTGATCCAAGTACATTAAAGGGCTTACTTCCTTGGTTAACCGCAATAAGTAGATTGCTTGCTGTCCTAGTAGGGAATAGCAAAGGGGTTTGATACCTCATTTCGTTTAATTCCTTGGCGTAATAAAGATGTTTTTTAACAAAGACACGATATAAACATTCCCTGAATTCTTGTTTCTTCAATACTATACCATGTTTTTTAACTAGATTTTTCTTTAAATCTCTTGTAAATTTAATTACTGAGTTTTCTAAAAGTTCATTAAGTTGTTTCGATGTTATTTCTGACGATATTAAATCGATGCTGTTACTATATTCTTTTATAAAAAAATTAATTCTGGATTCTAATGACTGGCTATCGAAATCATAAACCCATTCATCTCTATTAGATACAGTTCCGAGGGTATATAATTTAAAGATTGCTTCTCTTGTTTTCCCATTTTTTACTTCTTTACCGCAAACAGGAATTAAACTATCCCAATCATTGTCTGAATTATTAATCCAGTTATTCTTCTTGTCAGGAGTAACATTCTCAAAATCAATAGTATTTAATTCATGCTCTGTAAACCATGCAAGCTTTTCTTCTTTTCTCCAAAAATCATCCATAGCCATGTATTCAATCTTACATAGTTCAGTCTTTAATTTTTTATGAGAATTCTTTACTAAAAACAAAACTGCAACACCTGCCTGTATGCCAAAAACATTATGTGTTGTACCTGCAATTTTTGGATTAGCTCTCACATCACTTTTTGTATCTATAATATAAACTTGGTCAAAATCTTCCTGTACTATCTTTCTAAATCCATCAAAGGTTCTGCTGTCAATAAAACTGCGGTTGCTGATAAAAGCAATTACTCCATTATCATTTAACCTGTCCATTGCCCAGCGATAAAAGCGGCTGTACATATCGTACATCTTCGTTTTCTGTGCAGTGCTGTTCTTTATAAATGTTTCCTTTATTCGCCTATCTATTTCTGTATATGCCCTATTCTTGTTGTTATCATTTTCGTTTTGCTGGTTAGCATTATAGGGTGGGTTACCAATGACCACACTAATCTTTCTTTCATTCTGCCTTTTTATACGCTGTGCATTTTCTGCAGTTACACCAAACAAATCGCCCTGCTTACCGACCCAGTGAAAGCCTGTGTTATCAAGCGTATCAACAAAACATAAATTATCAAACTCTGCATACTCGCCCATTTTTTGTTTGTAGGTGTACTCAATATTTAAATTGGCAATGTAATAAGGAAGGATGGCTACTTCATTTGCATGCAGTTCATTTTTGTATTTATGCTTCAGCTTTGCTTTAGGCAAGTAATCAATTATATCTGTAATAAAAGTGCCTGTACCGGTGGCAGGGTCTAATATCTCAACGTTCTTATCGCCCAATGTTTTACCAAAATGCTTGTGAAGTAAATAGTCTGTGCTGCGTATCATGAACTGCACTATCTCATTTGGTGTGTACACAATGCCAAGCCTGTCTGCTGCCTTAGGGTTGTATCCTTTATAAAAATTCTCATACACAACCTTTAAGAACTTTTGCTTTTCGTGGTGATCTGCAATGCTTGCCGCACGGGCATTAATGGTATCGTAATAATGTTTTATCTGCCCGAGTGTTTGTCTCCGTACATTGCCTGTAAAAAAAGTATCAATTACTTTATTAAGCTCCCGGGCAATATTATTTTCCTGGTGAAAATGCGGCTCATCAAAAATGGTATTAAAAATATCAGCGCTAAGTATGTGCTGTATCATCATTTCTTTAACATCATCTGCATTTATATCAGGATTGATGCTCACTTTAGCCATTGCTAAAAACTCTTCCTGCACCTTTTGTAATTCTAAGTTTGTCTTTTGCTCTTTTTCAATTATATCACGAATGGCAACAGTAACCTTTGGGATATCTTGTTTAAAGTTTTCAATGGCTTCACGAAAGTCATGCACCTCCGGTCTTTCGTAACTTAGGAATTTAGTTAGTATCTCATGCAATTGTTCCTCATCCTGCATCTTATTCCTCATTACTTCCACTCCATGCTGGTATAATACTGCAATCTGAGAATCTTCAAACAAAATATTATCAGAAGGATACCCTTTATTAAACTTCTTTCTTATCTCATCATTTATATCATCACTTTCATCTTTACTTTCCCAATAGCCCCAATCGTTACGTATGCTGTCTTTAATTGTACCATCTGGAGTAATTATTTTACCCGCTTTATTTTTAGTAGAGATTTCTGCTACAAGCATCAAGTCTTTGCTGTGTGCATATTCATTTAGCAGATAATAAAATGCATTGCGTATGGCAGTTTCTTTTTTACTACCACCATAATGAATGAGCTTTTCTAATTCTTTATGATATTGCTGGATAGCGTAAATACTCATGTGTTAGTTTGCTTCTTCTATTTGCAGTGTTATGGTGTTAATCAAATATAAACTAATAAAGTAAATTGATTTTAAGGTGTGTTATAACAATTATCCATTTTTCATAAACTTGTGATTGCAACAAAGACCACGAGACCGCCGTATGACCGAGATCTCTTTTGCCTCGACCGATTTAATTAAAAGTTTATATTGAAAGTGGTGCGGCTATAATAAAATAACTGATTAAAAATGAAAGGCAACTCAGAAGATAGGATTAAGTAATGAGGTGATTAGGATTTCTAAATTTCCGACTGCCTACGAGACCTTATTTAGATTCTTTCTATACTGATTATGTGCAGGCTTTAAAAGTTCATTTGTATGTACAAAATCAGACAAATATTTCTCAGCAGTTTTTTCACGAATGCCAATTAAACTGGCAACATCCATTGCACCTCTTCGATCGAATTCAACTGGTAGTTTATCAAGGAAAGTAGCTTTAATATTCTTCCCGAATTTGTTACGACTATGTTGTCTAACCTGGCGAAATATTTTGACTGTATGCAAAAGTAATGCGCTGACAATTTCATCAGTTATTTGAAAATCAATATCTGTACAATATATATATAGTTCGTCTCGTAGTAACTGCAAGTCTTCATTCTTAACTTCTATATTTCTTAAAGTAGATAAGATCATTGCTACTCTAAAAAAGCAAACAGCTAAACGCTTAACACTGGCTATTATATCATCGCCATATATATGTTGTAATTGGGATAATTTTTCTTTAAATTTTTTATTAAAAAGCTCTTGCTGCTCTTTGGTAAATTCAAAGCTGATTCTGTTAGAATAATCCTCAAGGATAGGCTGAAAATAAGGCTCAGATACCAAATTTAATTTTACTGATAACAAATCAAAATATTCTTCCAATGGTTGCGACCGGTGTTGAAATACGTCTTTCCATTCTGCACTATTAGGGAAATCATAAAAAAGAAATCTGCTAAAGAATCCATTTTCTATCGAGTTTAATAAACTATTAACCTGTCCTGGTGTACCGCTAAGCACCATTGAGAGATAAGGCTTTTCTATTTCTAAATCTTCATCATTAGTTCTTCTCATCATTTGTATAGGTTCATGATGAAAAGCTTTTCTGATAATGTCACTGAAATTACCCCATTCACTATTTAAAATATTAACTAAAGTATCAGCCTCAGTCTCGAATATGATTCCAAAATGAAAGTTGTTACTAATGCATGAAATGATTGAAGGTGTTGAGCTGTTCCCCGGTATAAAAAATTTCTTTTTGTTTGGCTTAGAAGGTTTCTCGCCAGGGTTATTTGTTTTTTTAGAAGCCTCATAAACTTGCAGTTGTTCTTGATACGTTTCAAAATCTTCTTCATATTCTTGCTTTAGCTTCTTTGCTATAGCTCGTCCCATTTTATAACTCCATTGTAGTGTGCCCTTACCTGCAGCAGAACTAGCACTTATAAAGAAAAACAGATTCATACCATGCCATTTGCCATCATATAATCCTTGAACTCTTGGAAAACATGTGCTCAATATGCCTAATGCTGAAAGAAAAAACACATCACGTTCTCTAGGCCGATCGAATTTCGAACAGGCACTATTTAGAAACCAAGGTAACTTTTGATAGATACTCTCCGGCAAGCACGGTGTTTCAAATTCCGATACTACCTGCTCTTCCCATGTAGAAAATTGATCTTTATATCTCTCATAAGTATCGTTGATAATTGGTATTAATTCTTTTTCTATATCAAATACGTCATCTATAATATTTGTTGCCGAATGCGACTGGAAAAAAGGAATTGCATAATCTTTAAACGCTTCTGAAGACATCCCGAAATGATTCGCATCTGATGTAAGTTTTTGAATGAATGTATGCCGATTGCCTTTTGCGTATGG
>JBBJOK010000034.1:0-1846 GCA_037721545.1 Chitinophagaceae bacterium | reverse complement strand
CATAAATTGTACAGCTTCCCTCCATTTTGCCTGTCATCTTTATGCTTAAAGTCTAGCTTCCCCCCGTTTAAATATGGGTTATCAAAAGCCGTTTGGTTTACCTCGTTATTTACCGTGGGTTCACCTGTAGGTTTAACAATAGGCATTTTTATTAAATCTCCAGTATTGAGTTGTTCTATATTTTCAATAATGCCGGTTTGTTTTAATATCGGACTGATAAAACAATCTGGGTCATAAGGCATAAAACAAAGTCGAGAAAGATTGGAACAGGAAAAATCAAATTTTTCCTTTGGTAATTGCAACTTTTCCATCAAAAGTTTTACTCCAGCTTCATAATTTTGCCTTTGGGTAAAATCTTTGTTTGATCTAAAAAATATTTTATAACCGTTTTTAGAGGGTGAAGTAAAGGAAGCTATTATAAGTGGTTCAATATCTTTTAAAGATTGTTGCACTTTAATAAACTGCTCCTTATCTAAATCATCAACATCAACATGCACTACTTCAGAATGTTCTATTAAATCATCATCTTTTCTACATCTAAAAATACCCGAAGGAGTAAAACCTGGGAAATTGTTTTCTTTAAAATCACTTTTCTTTTTTTTATCTTTTATAGATCTATACTCATTTGTTATTTGTTGTAAATCGCCGAACCAAATTGATGAGTGACCTCTTTTTACATAGGTCAAAACTGCAAGTAAAGGAGTATCTATTTTGCGATAAATGTTGCTAATCGGGGGTTTGAAAAATGAGACTTGTAACATATATTTATTTTTTTATGAATTGTTTTGAAATCTTTTCTTTATTATATTCCTTCATTGTTTCGCAGTAGGTATAACCTTTTCTGGAATTAAGCTTCTTTTGTTTTTTGTCTTCACAGTTTTTAATTGCTACTTCTAGTATGTCTAAATCATAAGCTTCTTTAAATGTTAAGCCGATATTTTTTTGTTGATTATTCTCATTTCTCATTTCCTGTATTTTTTTGGTGAAGATTTATTGATGGTTGTTCACTATTGCGACTCTTATCTGCAGTTAACATTGCAGCGTTATTCTGTGCAAATCGAACAACTTCCGATACCAGGTATAAGTATATTCCACCTACTTCCTTTTTGCTTTTTAATAGTCCCTGCTTACAATAATGACAGACCTTACTGTAAGTGACTCCAAGTAAAATGGCTGTTTGATTACGGGTGTAGTAGGGCCATTGTGGTGAATTATCTTCACAAGTAATTTCGAAACATTTGATTGTTGTTTTCATTTTATTTTTATTTATTGGTTAAATATTTATCGTGCTTCTTATTTCGAACGATAGATAGAGATGCTAGAATTTCACTTTTTAGAAATCGAATGTTTGACCCAAGCCTGTGGCACGGAATAATGCCATCACGAACTAAAGCGCTCAGTGTAGGTAGTGAACATTTAAGAAATTGTGCTGCAGCTTTTTTGGTAATAAGCTCTTCTTCTTCCTTATCTTTTTTGAGAGGAAAATTAATGAAATGAGAAGCTAATTCTTCTTGAAAAATCTTACGAAGTAGTGCTTCGTGGTCATTAATCGAGATCCCTGTAAGAAAGATACCTGTAGGTCGTATCATAAAGTAGGTTTTGTACGCATATTGCGTGGGTTAACCGATTTTTTATGATTACAATGTGGTATCCAATGAGGGGATTTAATCCTTGTTGGAGAATTATACTATGTTGACTTAAAAAGGAATGACAACCTTTTTGATTACAATTTGTGGCTATGGTCATTTTTGTTTGCATTATACTGCAAAGTTAAAAACATATTATTGATTTTTCCAAAAGAAAGTTTTCTAACTATATGGCTTTAATTTGATTATAAATTATAATA
>JBBJOK010000298.1:0-3945 GCA_037721545.1 Chitinophagaceae bacterium | reverse complement strand
TGGCCGCATCTCAAAGATCCGGAAGTGAATGACTGGTCGGGTGGATGGAACAGGCATTTGTTCTGGAATGAAAATTCCTTTCAACCTGCATTCAACTATATCAATTTTAAATACGCGCAGAATGTTACACCTCCTCCAATTGGGCGACAGCGTTTGGGATGGGCTGTTTCACAAATGCTCGATGCTAACGTAACAGCAAGCGGTTATGTTTTAGAGAAACCTGCAGATGGAATCAGGATTGCCATGAATGATGAATTTGTTGCAGGTGCAAAACAGCAGAAATATTGGCTGGGTTATCCAAAAGGTGCAACAGTAAGGCTTGCATTACAGCAGCCCGATTTGTTGAAAAATAAAGGTGTTCAACCCGACCAGGTTTTCTTGAAAAACATCAGCGGAGAAAACGTTGCCGTAAAGCTCAATGGAAACGCAATTATTCTTAGTTCTCCAAAACAGGGTAACATGAAATTTGCAATCGAAAACGTACCTGCCAATGGACCTGATTTAATGATCTCTTTAAAAGTAAAATGCGATCCACGAAAAGGCTATCCTGCAACTATGCCGAGATTACTAAATGTAAGTTACAAGGGCGAGGCTCAAAAAATAATGACATGGTGCAATGCAAAGTGGTTCAATGCAACTTTCTATTTTAGAAATGTAAAAGAAGATAAGTTGTCATTGATATTTGAAATAGAATCAAACGAATCTTTGTTTATTAAAGACATCACAGCACATGCATACCCTGATGTTGCTTACCGCATTTTTGATAATGGTTTGGTGTTGGCTAATCCATCATTAAAACCTTTTGAATTTGATTTAAAGAAGATTGCCCCAGGTCTTAAATTATCAAGGTTGCAGGGTACTGCCGCTCAGGATATCATCGCAAACAATGGGCAAACGGTTGGAGATAAATTAATAATCAGCGAACGTGAAGGGCTATTTTTAAAGGTTAGTGACAAATGAAATACCCAATTCTAACAATCAATAAAATCAAAATGAAGAACCTAAAATTTTACATTTTTCCAGCCTTATTTTTTTCATTTCTTTTACTTTCTTTCAAAATTATATTCAAAGAAAAAGCAGAGCCTTTAAAAAATTTAAAGGATATAGTATATGCTAAAAATTTAGACACCATTGGTGAAAACGATCCGCTTAATCTGGACCTCTATTTTCCAAAAGGTGCAACTACTGATAAAAAGTACCCGTTTGTAATGATAATACACGGCGGCGGATTTAGAAATGGCACTAAAGAGGATTTTGGCAAAGCATGTCAACACCTGGCGGACTCTGGTTTTATAGCTGCCAGCATAAATTACCGCATGGGCTACACTGTACAGGAAGCTAAGGGAGTTAACAGACAGACCAGTACTCAATCTGCCGCAGCTTACAGGGCATTTCAGGATGCAAATGCTGCTATGCGATTTTTGATAGCTAAAGCTAAAGAGTACGCTATTGACACCGGTAAACTTTTTATAGGTGGAGGAAGCGCAGGGGCAATGATGGCTTTAAACGTTGCTTATGATACGGAAGAATTCTATAAAAAAAATCAACCTGAGTTAGTTAAAGGCTTAGGCGGATTACGCAACTCCGGTAATGAATTAAAAAATACGTTTACTATAAAAGGCATTTGCAGCATGTGGGGAGCATTACCGGATTCTACGCTTATCACAAAAACAAATGCAATACCTACTATCTTTTTTCATGGCACAGAAGATCCGGCTGTTCCAATAGACATAGGATTTGGGATTGCTAAAGGCACGCGGTTCTTCGGAACATTATGTTTATACAGGCAATTGCGAAAATATAACCAGCCGGCCATTGCACACATTATGCCTGGAGGAAAACATGTTGTTAAAGAATATAGTCAGCAAAGAACCTTTGCTTTTCCTATGGAAAACACAGCATGCTTTTTTAAAAAAGTGTTGAACAAAAAGGCTAATAGCGGAATTTATTATAAGATGGATGGCAGTTGCAAACTTTAAATTATCATGCCGATTTAAATTATCCGGGCTACAGGTTACTGTCACTTACGACATAATCGCAAATTGGAAAATGGTTAGAGATAAATTATTGATTGGCGTACGAGTAGGTTAACTGTATGAAGAGTTTATTAAAAAGAGATTTTAAAACGGCAAGCAAATGAAACCTGTATTTTATTCAAACTTGATTCTTCGACTGGTTATATGCATCACATTGTATGCGTGTAAAACCACGCGCACCACCCCCACGCCATTACAGGAAAAATCACTTAATCTAACAGCAGCACCTTCACCTATAAAATTAAACGACAGCCAAAATAAGTTTTATAAGGATATAGCTTACGGTGAATTGAAAGAGAATGTATTTGACATCTTTCTCCCTGCTTCAAAACAACCTTCATCTTTGGTAATATATGTTTTTGGTGGTGGATTTATTCGTGGAAACCAGGCACAACCTTATAATGCAGGCGGACCTTTAATAAATGCATTGTTATCAAAAAATATTGCTTATGCCTCCATTAATTATCGTTACCTGTCAGATGATGGCCAGGGCGTTTTTAAATGTTTTAATGATGTGATAAGAGGCTTGCAATTCATCCGCTATCATTCAAAAGAATTAAATATTGATAAGACCAACATTGTATTAATGGGCGGCTCTGCCGGTGCAGGCACCAGCCTTTGGATTGGATTTCATGATGACATGGCTGACAAGAAAAACATTGATCCGGTGTTAAGGGAATCTACAAGGTTGAAGGGAATGGTAGCTATTGAAACGCAGGCGAATTATGATATACTGGATTGGCATAATAGCGTCTTCAGCGAGTATAACTCAAAAGGGTTAGATCAGAAGTCTGTCATGCGTTTAGGTACCGCTGAAAGGATGGCAACTTTCTTTGGATTTAAAAACCTTAATGATGCCGATTCTAAAGCATCCAAGGAAGTTCGGGATAAATTGAATATGCTAAAGTTGATGAGCAGTGATGATCCTGAAATATATGTAGAGAATGTAAAGCAGGCATATGCAGTTCCAACAGCATTGGTTCCTTTGCAACACCATCCTTTACATGCAAAAGCCTTAATGGACAGAGCCAAAGAAACACATGTAAAAGGCACATTTAATATACCTGCAATGAATATTGATACAAGGAATGGTGAGAATATAGAAGGCTTTATAACCAGGGTACTAACTAAAAAATAATAATTATGAAACCGGCATTTTATACAAGGATTATTATCAGTTTTATTTTTAGCATTACATTGTATTCATGTAAAACCACGAATACAAATTCAACACAGGTACAGGAAAAATCACTCAATCTCACACCTGTAGAATCGCCGGTTAAATTAAGCACTAGCCAAAATAAATTTTATAAGGATATATCGTATGGTCCATTTAAAGAGGATGTGTTTGACATCTTTCTGCCTGCTTCAAAACAGCCGGCAGCTTTGGTTTTATATATTCATGGGGGTGGATTTATTGGGGGCGATAAGAATATACCTTACCGGGGAGAAGGACTTTTAGTTAGTTCATTGTTATCGAAGAATATTGCTTTTGCTTCAATCAATTATCGTTTTATTACAGAGGATGGAGAAGGCGTTTTAAAATGTTTAAACGATAGTAAACGGGCATTGCAATTTATCCGCTATTATTCAAAATCATTCAACATTGATAAGAACAATATTGTATTAATGGGCGGTTCTGCCGGAGCCGGTACAAGCCTTTGGTTGGGATTAAGTAATGATATGGCGGATAAGAAAAATCCTGACCCCATATTAAGAGAATCTACCAGGGTTAAAGCAATAGTAGCGCTTAATACCCAGGCCGATTATGATGTGTTGGAATGGCATAATAATGTTTTTAAAGAGTACCAATCACAAGGTTTAGATCAAAAATATATTTTGAGATTAGGTACAGAAAAAAGGGTGTTGGGCTTTTACGGATTTAAAAATATTAACGAGATCAATTCCA
>JBBJOK010000033.1:10781-15358 GCA_037721545.1 Chitinophagaceae bacterium | reverse complement strand
TTTGTTTCAAATAATGGCCGTTCATTTTTAAACCCTTTTGCAAACAAGCGAACAACTTCTCCTGTACGTTGAATACCGGATACATTATAGTTTGCCTCTTTAGCAGGTCCATCATCTTTTCCAAACAACTTTATCTCTCTTACTTTCAGGCTTCCTTTATCAGCACTTACAAAACGAACTTTAGAAGTTGTTACCGGTTGTTTGAATTCAAAAAATACCTGTGCATATTTATTATCTTTTTCTGCAGCACCCGGTATTTCTTTCCACGTTCCGTTTGTGAAATATTGAAGATTGAAATTTTTAATGCGATCAGGTGCAGTGTACACTCCGGAAGCGGAGCCTGTGTAAACAACAGCGCTTCCCAATTCTCTGTTAGCACCAAAATCTATCTCTATCCACTTTTCAGCAGTTGATGAATCAGCTATCCATGCAGAAGCATCAGTTTTATTTCCATCGGTAACAACATTGCCCAAACTTTTTGAAGCACTTGTTTTAACTGTCTTGCCTAACGCTAAATTGTTATAAGCATCTTCCACAATCCGCTTGCCCTGCCATATAAAATGATGCCCGGATTTTATACCTCTTTCATAAGGTCCGCTTGAGGTGTTGGCAAACTTAAAAGCCCACATACCGTAACCACCATTCTTCATGTTGTTTGCATAGATGCCTGCCCACTCAGTAAACAACGAAGGCGAATCCATTGTTTCTTCTTTGTCTATCAGGTAAGCATTCATCCATCTGCCGATCTCTGTATATACAATAGGCAATGGCTCTTTAGCAGGATGATTGTCAACAATGATTTTACGGATGTTTTCAATTCTTGATTCGTATCCTACAGCGGGGGAGTTATAAGAATGCGTGGAGAAAATTTCCAGCAAATCTTTGTCAACTTTTTTACCATGATAATCGGTGCGAATATTTTTTGCGACCGCAGCCCACCATTCAGGATTGTTGCCGGCAGTTACAGGGCCAACAAATTTTGGAGTAAGCGTTTTATTATATTTCTTATTTACATCTTCAACCGCACTATGAATGGCGTCGGAAACTATCTGCATACCCATGATCCATTGATCTAATTTCATTGGACCGGAGTTGCGGTGGTTAGGTTCGTTTTGCATAGCAAACATGCTGACATCGCCTTTCCTGGCGGCATAGTAAGCCAATGCATAATGGCGTTGCCATTGCTTCCATTTATTCTCCCATGTATCCTCAAAATCCTGACTGCCGGTTTGCAAAATAACATCTACACCCAATCGCTTCAACTCTGTAAGCGCATAATTAAAAACCATTGCATTGGTAGATGAAGAATCAGGCTTATCATACAGCGGTGTAAGTGCATCCCACTTTATGTATTTATTATTTTCAGGACTGCTTCTTAATTCATTTTTTCTTTTATCAAATTCTTCAACAGTAGAAATATTTTTATCAACCTGCACTGCGCTTTGCGGAACGAATGAATTCATAGTTGTCCATACACGCAAACTATTCACATTAGAATATTCCAACCATCCCGAAATATTGCTTCCCGGAAAATAATAACCCTGGTTATAACCAACATACTTCATGCTTTTGCCAACTTGTTTATTGGTAACAGTTATTGTTGCCTGTTGCGGAGCTGTAGAAGCCTGTTGCACTTTAATTGCTGAAGATGTTCTTGGCGGTGCAGGCATGTTTGGAGTTTCTGTACCAAACGCTTCTATCTCCATAATGCTTATTGGCTCACCATCCTCACACACCAAACGTAATTTAAAAGTTGTAATCGCCGGACTATACTTAAATGTTACTGTTGTTAACCTGTTCTCATGTACTTCGCTTTGCGGAAAATCGCTCCAGTTCGAATCGTCCCAATATTGCAGCTTAAAATTTTTTACACTCCAGAAACCTGCAGCCTGCGCCATTTCATCTGCTTTCTTTTCTGAATCCATGATGCCACTATGCACCCTTATTTCATTGATGGTATAATACTGTAACAAATCAATTTCAAAAATATGCGGAGCCTTGTTTGTTGAAGCTAACCATTTTGACGACCGAGATATGACACCGTCGACTGCTTTTGCGGAGAGATTTTTTGGGTCTTCAGATGTTGCAGTAACCGGTTTGTTACGTGCAATGTTTTGCTGCGCAAAATTCGATTTATTTATTAAAAAGAAAAGTATAGCTATAATTATTTTGTATTTCACAATTTTTGTTAATTTAATAATTCTTACACTTAAAAATTTACTTATCTCTATTTAACTATGATTTTAAATTCTCAGGATCATTCATTTAGTTGATGACTTTCAAAATAAAAATAAGGTGCTTTATTCATAACTACTTCTTTCTAATTTTCGGATACGGCACATCATATCCTCTAACCGCATACCATATAATCTTATTAAATTCTTCATCTTCTGCTGCATCCACTTCATCTAAAGGCAATGCCATAGATTTTTTTGCCCAAAACAATTGTTTGCCTTTGAAGGTTACCCAATTTTCACTCTTTCTTAGTTTATTCAAACAGATGCTCATATTAATCAGGCAAATATTTTAATAGTAAGTTTGGATGAATTTTTTATATCCCAGTCTATTTTTAATGGTATAGCTTCTACTCCAGGCGACTGTGAAAATACACGGTTCTTGTCGCTTTTAAGAAGGTTTAATATGCCAGATGTTGTTATTTTAAGATCTCCTTTTTTTTTATTTACAACTATTTTATTTAATGATAAAAGATTAACCTGCTCATCGTTGGTAGAAACAACCGGAAGAAAAAATGCAAGTGTATCATGTTTGGGAAAATTATTGGCAGTAGCATTAATTTCTATTCCAGAATCTTTAAATAAATAAACAATCTGAAAGGAAGCTGCACCGCCTGGTGTATCAGCCAACTCAAATGAAACGAGTTTACATTGAACAGCTACCTGAATTTCACCATTTAATTCTTTTGTTGTAATAATTGCTCCCAGGTCGCGGCTGCTGCGATAAACAATATTATTAATCATCATTTCCAGCCGTGGAGCAAGCAATAATTGTAAGGCATCGTTATTCTTCTGCATATTAGAAGATTCGCGTAATCTAAGCTCAGGAAATAAACTATCGGTTAATAGTAAACCCATATCAGTATGCCATAATAAGGATAAACTGCCACCACTTGCATGCGGACTTACTTTATACTCACAATCGTTGCCGGTAACTGTTGCCCGCCACTTGCCTGCGGAGATAAGATGTGCACCCACATCATTAAAAGTTTTTAAGCCCGCAATTTTTTCCCTTGGCAATTTAGTTCTTACAAATGGCCGTTCCCTGATGCCTTTGTCATTCAGAATAGTAGCCAGGGATTTTGCATGGGCAAAAGTATGATGAATACAAGGCGGTACTTCATGCGAAACATAATGGGGCCCGCCATAAAGTATTCCATTATGTGTACACTCCTCCAGCATTTTTCCATTACGATAAGCAGCTTCAGCAAACACAGAATTCCTGTAAGCTAACAGAGCTAAGCCAGCCTGACAGCCATCGCTGTTACGGCTTCCCCAATAGGTCCATTTATGGTTCCGGGTTCCAAAAGTATCATCCCAGCCACCGTCAGGCAACATAAATTCTATATGCGTTTTCCATGATGCTGCAACTGCTTTAAGCAATTCTTCATCCTGCATTTCCAGTCCATACATCACAAGCATTGGAAGTGTTTCTTCTACGTTATAGCTTAAATCTACCGGATAAAACCCGCGGGCACATTGCGTTTTAGGTTTAAGCTCACCATATATAAATTTATTTTCAGGAGTAAGATATCTATAAAATACATGTGCCAATTCTTTTGCCCTCGCTGTAAACTTTGGCTCATTAAACAACTTTCCACCCAGTGCAAATGCATAAGAAGCACAAAGGGGGTAATTAATATTTGATACATCTACAGTTATAAAATCATACAGAAAATCACATGCTTTTTTCAGGCGTTGCATCCATAGTTCACGTGTTTTGGCATTAAGCAAATGCGAATGGTGTTTAAGCGATTCGCCCAATGCTACTGCCCCAAATACTGTAGTGCCTTTCCAGCCTTTATCCGGATCTTTATTTACATCATTCACCCATGAGCCATCCGGCCTGCTCACGTTTTGTTCTCCCCAGTTAAAAACCTGTAAAGCAGCATCCAGGTATTTTTGATTTTTGGTGTGATCGGCCATGTATAATAACGGAAAAGCTGCATCTGCACTTCTCCCGTGAATAAAACCACATGCAGGGCAATTAAATCCACCATATAAACCTGAAAATGTTTTATCAGTAATTTGAAGTTTAAGCAACGCATCACACCATTGCATCAAAAGTTTTGTATATAACTGCAGATCTTCTCTTTCTTCAAAAGGCGCATCACTACCAGAGTTGATTCCTTTTGAATTGGCTGCATTAAAAGGCAGAAACGAACTTAAGCCAGTAGCTAAAGTAGCATGAGTAACCTGGTTAATAAATGTTCTTCTGGTTGTCACTGCTTTTTATTTAGTTAGTTTATTAATTTTCTTTCTGAATGGAAAAGCCGGCAATCCTTCTTTATTAAACAAGTTTGCTTCTCCAGCCAACAACCATGCATATCTCACTTCAGCGGG
>JBBJOK010000033.1:7945-10681 GCA_037721545.1 Chitinophagaceae bacterium | reverse complement strand
AGGCACATTTAATTGCTGATTAATTTTTTTTGCAAAGTAGTAAGCTACTGCTGAAAAAGAACCCGCTGTTTCAGAAGATGTTTTTTCCCATTGTGATCCGGGAGCATCTTTAAATTCCTGCGGCCCATATTGACGCTTTACACTGAAGTAACGGATAGAAGGAAAATTTGCGACGGCAATTTCCGCTTTTGCATTTTTGCTGGATTTTAAGGAGAAGACCATGTTAGACTGCCCCGAGCAAACCCATACTTCACCAACCAATACATCTTTCAATTCAATCACATTATTCCCTTTTATTTTAAGCAAGTAAGGGCCACCAGCGGATGGTGTTGGCATAATAATTTTCCAATTTCCGGATGCATCTGCCTTTGCGTTAAATGATTTTTCCATACCCCATGAAGGTGTGACCGTTATTTTCTCCCCTGCATCTGCCCATCCCCAAACATTCACTTTGGCTTTTTGTTGCAACACCATTTTATCACTGAAGATGGCAGGCAGCCTTACATCGGCAAATACAGTTACGGCACAAAGGATGTTTATGCCTAACAACACGAATCTATTTATCAAATACACGCTTCTTATTTTTATTATCATTCCCATTATGTTTACTATTCAGGAGTAAGCATTATTAATACAACAGAACTTCTTTCTAATAAAACCGGGATCTTTAAGAAAGACTTGTAATCATAGCTTTGCTCAGATGTAACTGTAAGTGTAGTTTGTGAAGGATTAATAAAATAATTATTATTTTTTGAATCGATCATGTATATACTCCTTTTTATTTTTTTATCTCCAAAAAGACTCTTCGGAATATTCTTTATCAGTACATCAATTGTTTTATCCGCAAGCGCTGTAGTCCAGTTATAATTCCATACCAGAACGGCAATATCTTTATTATCTCCTTTGGAAGCCAGCACATGCGTACCCAGACCTAATCTGTTAATACCTTTTGATTCTGCTTTTACCCTGTTTTTAAGATCGGAAAATTTCTTAGATAATAAAAGTGCATTGCCGTATGGTGATGCATAGCCATTTTGTATGTCAAGCAATTCTGATTTATACTCAATGCTGCCATGATGTATGAGCCAGTTCATCACCCTGTCAATCCCACCTTCGTATAAATAAAAAGCTTTGGTAAGCTGCCCGGCTGGTTGCATAGTTACAGTTTGTGCCAATGTAAGACCTGAAGGCAAAGACGATCCGCCAACCATTCCGTACTCTGACAGGAAAACAGGAATAACAGGTAGGCCATGTGATCGCATAGCACTATCAATCCTGCTGCGTGCAGTTATTAATTCAATTGGCCGGTTAGATTCACCATAACTATGAAAAGCAAAAAAATCGAGCTTTTTATTTGGATCAGTATCAGCCGCATAAGAAGTAAAAAACGTTTTAGCATAACTCAACATACCGGGCACATTGCTTGTAAAGCCACCATTGCTTAATAAAATGCGGTCATAAGTAAGGCCCAAAGCCTGATTTTGTAGTCTTAATATCTCATTGGCTTCATTTAATCCCTTATAATAATTCTGGTAAACCGGGTAATAGGTTGCCATGGTTTCGTCACTAAAATCGGGCTCATTACTACACTGAATATATTTGATCTTTGGAAATTTTTTTTTGTAATGCAGGATGGTCTCTCTTACAAAATCTTTATAGGCATTTCCCACCGGCATAAGTGAAGAGCCTGAGCTTTTGTGCCCACTCAAACATATTAACAATGAATCGCTGGTGGTAGAATAAAATGCCAGAGCATCTTCCACACCCACGTTACTTGTACTATATTTATAATTATAATTAAGGTTGCCATTGTTATAAACAAATACCAGTTGTATCCAAACCCTTGTCATTTTAGTATTTAATCCTTTCAGCCAGGTACGGGATGCTTCCCCTGGAATAGGACTGGTTGTGGACATTCCATTGTACTTTTCAATTTCCATCATCTTCCCCTGTGCTGCTGCAATGTCAACTACTATCAAACTATTATTTTCATCCACCTGAGTTGGCTGTTCAATTACGGGTGGCACAACGGGCGGCACAATTACATCATTGGAAGGATTTTTTTTACAACCAGTTGCCGTCACTATTATTAAAAATGTAATCCCACCTAATATTTGTTTTATCATGTTTCAATTTTTATTGAAAAAATTTAATAGTAAGGGTGATATTATATTCTTAATTAAATGATGTTTGTAATAACACAAGTCTTCTGTCGCCTGTAAAATGCATTTTTACAGTTGTTGCATTTACAGGGCAATCAACAGTTATTGTTTCACCGGCTTTAATTTCTTTACTCACTTCTTTGTGATCATTCACTTTTATTTTTATAACCTGTGGCTCATCACTTTGATTCCAAACCAGTGTTGAAGACATTGTTTTGCCGGCAGGTATATTACACCAGAAATATCCTTCACCAATATTAGTAGAAGTGTCTATCGGTTCGGGAACATTACCAAAACCACGAAGAGTGTATGGACCATACATCCTTCTGCCATATGCAACATATTGCACACCGGGCCTTGTATTAAAACCTCCATGCAAACCTAAAAAGCGATTGCCTTCATTTGTAACACTAACCTTTGACCTGATATTTGCAGGTATACGTGGCACTGCATGTACCATTAATCCACTGTTTACTCCTGTCAATATTCCTTTTTCTGATGTATAATCGCCCCATACAATAGGTTCTGTAATTAAGGGATACCGAGGATGTTTTTTCCCATCACCCATATAATT
>JBBJOK010000033.1:4782-7845 GCA_037721545.1 Chitinophagaceae bacterium | reverse complement strand
GTATAATCAGACCATACCCTTAGTTGTTCTCTTTTAATACCAGCAAAAACAGGATTATCGGGACGCTCAGGATTTACATAATATCCATTGCGGGATGGCCGCGGTGGCGGCGGATATACAGGAACGTCTAAAGGAGTTGTAACATTCTTTATTGGCGAACTTATTATATTATTTATGTTGGGAAGATGAGATTCATCCTGCCGAAGGCATACAACTCTTCCACCATTTTTAATAAATTGTTTTACTGAAGCAGACTCCCTGGTCATTATTTCATCCGCAGCGTTCTCACCAATTACCAACAGAGATGCAGTTGGAATATTTTTAAATGTGCTGATCTTTTGATATCGCACAGATAATTTATCAAATGACGAAGCTGTTTTACCTGCAGGATCATACAATAAAATTTTTTGTGAAGGCGTAGCTGCTGAGGTTAACCATTCCTTACTGCCAATAAAAAGTTTATCATAATTTTCGGAGATCACTTTTCCATCCTTAATGATCTTTCCAACCAACTTGTAATTCCCTTGCTTTAATAATACCGGCAGTTTGATGGATAATTTTTTTTGCCAGGTAGAATAATATAGAATAGAGGGTAAAGAAATCGTATCACTGATAATAGTAAGCCCGCCATTATCGCTTACTGCGTATACCAACTTTGCATTATTGAGATCATTAAAATTATCATCATCATTTACAATATGCACTACAGGATCGATTGTATTGCCTGCATACACCTGCGTTTTCCAGTTTTCCCAGCTAACTAAAATTGGCTGATAAGAAAGTTTTGCCTGCTTTGTAACAGGCTTCGGATCCATGTCAACAAACTGTTGCACATTATTCCAGTTATAAAAAAGTATTGTAAATGGAAATACACCACTCAGCTCAGGATTGATCACTCTCAATCTTCTGAATAATTCTGTTGCCTGTTTAAAGGTGAATGATTGGTGCTCATCAGCAAGACGTGCCTGGTCATCCCAGTCTGCATGGCCCGTCCAATTTAATTGTGAGCCGGGGTTTTTATGATCAGGTGTAAGATTATACTTTCCATCGGGCCCTGTATAATTACCTACACATTCAGTAAACGTAACGGGCTGCACTCCCTTTTTAAAAGGAATTATTTTTGAATTATCACGGATGTTTAAAAAAGTAAAAGGCGAACAATAATACCAGCCCCAGTAACGATGGAGGTCACAAATATCGCCTGACTTGCCATAGCCATATCCGGGGTTAGCAATATAAGTACGGGTATTATCCCATTTTTTCAATTCCGTATGAGCATAAGATAAAAACTTTTCCCAGCGTATCCCTATCTCACCTTCGTATGGCACTTCGTTCGTCATTGCATATATCATGAGGCTTGGATGAGATGCAATTGGAGCAAAGGCTTCATTCTTATACCATGCAACAGCTTTGTCATAATCTTTTGGAGGCTTCTCATCATCTACTGTACTGCTGTAATTTCCACCAAAGGTCATCATGCCCAGTTCATCACATACGTTGTACCATGTTTCATTGTTAGGAATGCGGATAATATTCACATTGATACTCTTCATGAATTTTACATAATCTTCAGCAAACTTTCTGCTCTTCTCAACGTTATCGGGAATACCACGGGCAGGAGGATTGATGGCAATGCCACGAAGAAAAATCGGTTTGCCATTTAAATAAAGGTTGCCATTCTTAGATTCAAAAAAACGAAATCCTATGCGCTGCTTTTGTTCCAGAGTTTTATTATCAGCCGTTGCACTAAATATTAATTGATAAAGTTTAGGATTTGTTGGTGTCCATGTATTAACGGAAAGATTGGTAATAGAAAAGTTCCTTTTATTTTCTTCTCTTGATAAAATAGCGGTGACAGGTTGTTCAAATACAATTTTGCCCGACTTATCATCCATAATTTTTACTGCAAACTTTGTACTGGAAGAAGGGATTTCATTAAAAGTTACTTCAAGCTTTGCCGAGTTTTGTGTAGTAAATGAAATGAGATTCTTGAATGGAGATATTTTTTCCGGATTTTGCGCATTGGTACATGAGGGGGAAAATATTACCGCAATAGTAAATGAAAGGGTAAATAATATTTTCTTATACAAATTTAATCGCTGGTATGCTATCATTTTTTTTCAAATTAAATAAAGCCGATTTCTTTCATCCACATTTCACAGTTTTCAGAAGCATATGTTCTTAATGCATCTTCTGCAAATGAGCGGCGTTACTTCTTCAAGAATTTTCGTTATAAAATATTTGTACTGATGTGCAGCATTCTTCAGATTCCTATCGATCCATTTGCCGGTTCTAGCTGTGTCTCATGTGATTTGCTTGATTGTTGAAGAACAACTAAAGAATGCCAAACAAATGATCATTACTACCCCCGAAGTGATAAATTTTTTTCATTTAAATTTTTTAAAATTATTTGATTAAGTATTCCTGTTTCTAATAGATGCTGCCTAATGTTTTTTATTATCTTAATTGCCGCTGCAGCCGCCTCATTTTTTTGGCAAATCGTACACCATATTTTTCAGCCGATTCAGAATTGAAGTGTGTCTTGTCACCTATATCAGAAAATCCTTTAGAAGATGCCACTGCAGTAACTGCTACTTTCTTTGGCAAATCTTTTAATTCATTATTTATGTATTGGTATTGTTCTTTAAACCTTCCCAATTCACCGGCAACAAATGGCAGTAATGGGTTGTTGGTAATAGTGCGAATGCGACTGATCAATTCTTCAAGATTGGATAAATAATTTTTCGCTTTTAAAGGATTGCTGTCAGCTTCTCCCTGCAGCCAAATCATTCCTTTAATAATGCCTGATTGCATAGCTTCTTTTATCCTCTTCACCATATCATCATATGGATGCGTTTTAGTTATTGAATCATGCGCTCCGGGTTTCCACAGATCAATAGATGTTCCCCCTACTGCACATGGTATAAGCCCTATTTTATTAGTATTATTTTTTTTAGACATTTCTATTGCAAAAGATAATCCGGGACCCACCCCTGTTATCACAGGTTTATCAAAGTGCAAAGGATGCCTTGCGGGTACCCAATGATTATCTTTATTCAGCAT
>JBBJOK010000033.1:3488-4682 GCA_037721545.1 Chitinophagaceae bacterium | reverse complement strand
GGGTTCTGCCTCATTCGTGAAGTTAAGTTAGCGTCAATTACATCTTGTGGAATAGGCAGTAAAGTATCTCTCAGCGTTATAGTACTTGCTGAAATTTTATTATACAATTTTACTCTATCTACAAGTTTATTGGTTCGCACTAATACATATCTTCTATCTTCTTCAGAAAATAGTTCCCTTGATCTTTCATCCAGTATAAAATCAATAGTTATTTGTGAGGCTGTAACGGGTGTAGCTTTAGCTCTTGAACGCAATGCATTAATTGCAACTGCTGCTCCTGCTAAATCACCTAATCGGAAATTAGCTTCTGCAAGAACCAAATATGTTTCTGCGGTACGTAATAAAACCTGGTCGTTATATTGAGGATCAATCAATACATCAACAGGGCTCGCATAATCCCATTTTCTAGTACTTGGCCAATTAGGATTATTTAATTTTTCAATGCCCGTATTATCAAGAAAAAGTGTATCCCCTAACTTATACGCCGTTCCTGTTCTGGGGTTGGTGCCTGAAGGAATGAAACCAGCATCGCGAAGAATATAATAATAGCGCCATAAAAAAGCAGAACCTCTTTCATCATTTGCTGCAAATAAACTTAAAGCATGTCTTGTTGGACTAAGTCTGCCAATTCCCCGGCCTCCATTTTCAGCTGAAATTTGAATTGGATTTTTGCCTCCCACGATAATGCTCCAGTATCTATTAACCCACATTCTCCGCATAATATTATTGGCTTCTCCGCCAATTACTAATTGTTCATTTTGTATTACCCATAAAGCCTCGGTGTTACCCTGGCTTCTTTTGGAATTACCTTCAATGAACATATCGCCAAAAGGTGTTCCTGCATTATTTCTATTAATACCATAACGGGCTGTTACTAACTTATAAGCTGTATTAGATATTACTTTTGTAGCTTCAATTTTAGCCTTATCATATTGCCCCATAGCCAAATAAAGTTCTGCCAGGTAATGTTGCGCTGCGCCTTTAATAAGCCTGATATCGCTTGATGAAGCATCGGGCAAGTTTTGTGAAGCAAACAATAGATCTTCTTCCATTGCTTTCCTTACTTCAGCAATCGGGGTTCTTTCCCAATCTGTTCTTATGTTTGTTCCGCTTGATTCTGTAAGTGTTAAAGGAACATCGCCCCATAAATTAGTGAGGTGGCGATAGCACCATGCCCTAATACATCTTGCCTCA
>JBBJOK010000033.1:0-3388 GCA_037721545.1 Chitinophagaceae bacterium | reverse complement strand
AAATTAGTTGATGTAGGAGAATTATTAAAAGGCTGTCCCGAACGGTATCTTCTAACTTCATCATGTAACCCATTCAATGCTAGTTCAAACCCATCTTTATTTTGAAATAATAAATCTGCCGTTAATACACTAGGGGTCTCTTCTTTTAACCTGTCTTTAGAACATGCGGCAAACATGAGGGTAATAATGAAAGCCAATATTAATTTATTCAATATTTTCATAATTTTATTTTTAGAATTAGAAGCTGATATTAAGTCCTACTACAAATTCTTTTTGAAGAGGAATAACTGATTGTGAAGTGAATTCAGGATCGAGACCTGTCCATTTTGTAAAGGTGAAGGGATTTCTTGCTTCCAAATAAACTTTCATCCGAGACATTTTTGAGCTCTCCAAAAATCTTCCGGAAAAATCATAGGACAATAAAATATCCTTTACTCTTACAAAACTGCTATTTTGAACAAAGGCCACCGGCAGGCCTTTGGTTGCACCTCTTACATTAGCATAAAAGTCGTTGGTAGGATTTGTTGGAGTCCACCAATTTTTAACTATGGTAGTATTTCGAACCCCATCACCAACATTATTATCAGACATTAAGCTATTTGGATCGGTACGGCCCTGCACTCCATGAACAAAAACGTATAAATTAATATTTTTGTATTTGAAAGTATTACCCAATCCCCATGTAAAATCAGGTTGTCCGGTTGAATAAATAGTTCTATCATATTGGTTTATTATGCCGTCACCATTAAGGTCACGTATTTTGGCAAATCCCGGACTAACTTTCCCCTGCGGTGTATTTACTGTATCATCATTTAATTGGTATACACCATTAAAAACGTATCCAAAGTCTGAGCCAATAGGATAACCAATAAAATAACGGCTTAATGTGTCATCTTTTCCATCACCATATACATCAGCCCATTTATTTCTGTTGATGGTGAAATTTGCATTTGTAGTCCAGGTAAAATCTTTTGTTTTTAAGTTTACACTGTTTAAACCAAGCTCAAAACCATGGTTAGTGGTTTTACCTATGTTTTGTGTAACCTCCGGTATTCCCTGTACAGGAGAAATTTTCCTTGTTAATAAAAGATCGCGGGTTTTTACATCGTAGTAATCAATGGTACCGAATATTTTGTTTTTCAATATCGAAAAATCAATTCCGATGTTTCCCTGGGTGGAAGTTTCCCATCTTAAATCTGGGTTGTCAAGAGTTGTAGGAATATAGCCAGCAGCAGTTTGATTTCCTTCCACGTAAGAACGGGTAGATAATCTTGCAAGTGTTTGATAAGGCGTAATTGCCTGGTTGCCTACACTACCATAGGAAAGTCTCAATTTAAGATTATCTATAATTTTATTTTGAGAAAAGAATTTTTCATTGGTTATGTTCCAGCCAACCGCTATAACAGGAAAAAATCCAAATTTATGATTATCTCCAAATCCTGAATAACCATCTCTACGGGCAGTTACTGTAAGCAAATACCTGCTGTCATAATTATAATTTAACCGGGCCATTTGAGAAATGAGAGTCTCTTTTTCGAAGGAGGTTCTAGGTACTGCAAATGCGGCTACATTCGCCTGGTAAAAAGTAAGTATATCACTGGGGAACCCTTCAGCAGATAATGTGTTAGAAGTTGTATTACGATATTCATAACCATATAAAGCAGTAAGGCCGAAAGTATGTTTATTAAAATTGCGGTCATAATTCAATATGTTTTCAATCGTATAGTTTCTTACAATGCTATTGGTTTGAGAAAGTGTACCATTATTTTGAGAGCCGGATCGTGTATTTCTACCATAATATGTGTTTATATTTCTACCCTGGTAATCCATACCGGTATTAAGTCTATAACTTAATCCGGAAACAAATGGAACTTTAATTTGAAGGTAATTTGTAGTAAATACTTTATACGTATTGTCAATACTTTTTGCCAGCGTCGGCGCTAAAGGGTTGGCAAAAAATTTATCTTCCGGCCATGGGTAAATAGTCGGATTACCCAAAGAATCAAAAGGGGTTGTGAGAGGATTAAAAGTATATGCACCAAAGAGTCCGTCAAAAGTTGCAGGCAAACCACTTCTATCATTATATGACAATTGTGTATTGGTTCCGTAGGTTAACCAGGGGGTTAAGTTTGCTTCTAAATTTATGCGGCTTGAATATCTTTGATATTTGTCATTTACGGCAACGCCTTTTACATCCAAATAACTCAATGAAGCGTAATATTTAAAATTACTGCTTCCGCCCCGAGCGCTTAAGGTATGTTGTTGCTTAAATCCTTTACGGGTTGCTATGTCAAGCCAATTTGCAAAATTTTTTGAATCGTAAATAGCTCTTTCAGAAAGTGTAACCGCTCCAATGCCTTCTCGTTTTACTTTAAAATTGTAAAAATCCTCCCCTTGCAAAACCGGCGGAAGGTTACTAATTTCCTGCACACCTGCAAAACCATCGTAAGATATAACAGGCTTTCCGCTGGTTCCTCTTTTGGTAGTAAGTAAGATTACACCATTAGCTGCCCGTGATCCATAAATAGCTGCTGCTGAGGCATCTTTTAAAACATCAATTGACGCAAGATCAGATGGATTAATATCAGATATACTTCCATTGTACGGAATTCCATCTAATATAATAATAGGCGCAGTACTGGCCAGAACAGATTTTCTGCCTCTAATAAGGATGCCTACCGAGCTACCTTCAGCTCCCCCGCCATTTGTATTTACAGAAACACCCGGCAGTGCACCTTCCAGTGCCTGAGCAAAATTTGAATTAGGTAGATTTTCTAATCTCTGTTTGTCTATTGAAACAACAGAGCCCGTTATATCCTTCCTTTTTTGAGTGCCATATCCCACTACTACTACTGCATCAAGTGACTGGCTGGTTCTTTCCAGTTGAACATTTTGCGTATTTCCTTGCGATAGTATTATTTCTTTATCAGTAAAACCTACAAAAGAAAATACAAGGGTATTACCAGAAGACTTTGCAGCTGATAATTGATAGTTGCCATTAGCATCTGTAGTAGTGCCTATACTGGTACCCTTTATTACTACGGAAACGTTTTCTAAGGGCTTGGCATTGTCATCCGTAACTTTTCCTGAAATAACAGTATTCTGTGCTAACACATAAACCGGAATGATGAACAGCATACAAATACAGAAAAATCCACAAGTCAGTTTTTTTATTATCATAGCAATCGTTTAGAAGTGAAAAATTAAAATAGTTAGCAGTGATATTGGTAAAGTCATAACCAATACTTCTCTAAATTATGTTATTTACTAAGAGCATTTTTATGTTTAAAACGCTGCAAGGATTAAAATTGTTATTACAACGATTGAAGGTGTTTATTATATATCATTTTGAAGATTTAATAGCCATTCTTACAGAAATAAATGGCGC
>JBBJOK010000297.1:0-3946 GCA_037721545.1 Chitinophagaceae bacterium | reverse complement strand
TGCTGAATAAATAAATATTTTTTATTTCAACTTTGAAATTTGAAATTTGAAATTTTATGCCCAGGTGACGAACCTGCCTGTATAGCGAAAGAATTTTTAAAGAAACCTGCCCAGGTGGCGAAATTGGTAGACGCACTACCTTGAGGTGGTAGCGCTGGAAACGGCGTGCTGGTTCGAATCCAGTCTTGGGCACAAGCTCCCCCTAGCAATGGGGGTTTTTATTTTATTAACTAGTATCTTTATAAAACAAGAAGTCCACTGCTTATCAAAGTTACTTCCCAACAAATGGAAGTAGCGCTTTTTACACAGTGGCTTGAACTACTGGAGGTAGAGATCAACCAACCATCCAATTTTTTTTAAAGGTCAGCAGAGATGCCGACCTTTTTTTTACCACTTAAGGAATGTTCATAATGTTTTAATGTTAATCCATATAAGAATTTATTATTTTTTTTTATTTGTATAATTTTCCCTTCAGATTTTAAATAATTTAGAGCCGCACTAAAATTTTGAATACTTTTTCTTCTGTTAACTAATTCAATGGGATGGACTAATTTGGCACGCTCATAAATTTCTTCTGTTGTTAAAAAATCATCATGAATTTTTAAATTTTCAAAAGCAATTTTTTTCCAATTAAATTTCGCTTTTACATTTGAGATTGCAAATTGATTAAATAATTTTCTAGGTAATATTATTGATGTGTCATTATTTTCAACACCATGCTTCTCTAAAATCTTTGAAATTGTATTTACAGCATTATCTATCTGTTCGAAATAATTTTTAATCTCAGCGAGACGATTCTCTAAACTGTCCTTCATTGATTTCAATTCACCAACTTTAAAATGTATAAAATCATCTATCATCTTGGGACAAATATAAAAAATGTATTCAATTATAAAATGATAGTTATCCACATTATTTACAGTAAAAAAAAAATACTATCTATAAAACATATGTATTTTATAATTTGCTTGTCAGTGGACTGACAATTTTAATTCTAAATAATATATATATTTACCAAAAAATTATTATGACTAATAATATTAATTGCCCCAAATGCGGCCACTCATTTGCTCTGGGAGAAGCCGAGGCTGAAGAATATAAAAAAGAATTAAGGAAAGAAATGCAGGCTTATAAAGAGAAGAATGATGCCAAAATAAAACAGCGTGAAGAAGAATTTGAAAAAGAAAAAACTTTAATACAATCAGCGGCACAGCAAAAAATAAGAGATGAATTGCAGGCTAAATTAACTTCACTCGAAGAAGACAGCCACAGAAAAACACAACAACTGCAGGACCTTCAAAAAAAAGAACTCGACCTGTTAAGAGAACGAAATGAATTAGAACAGAAAACTAAAAACATTGAGATAGAAATAGAGAGAAGATTATTGGAAGACAAAAAAAAGATAGAGCGGGATATTACATCAAGAGAAAAAGAATTGTTTGATCTGCGTCTGAAAGAAAAAGATATACAGATGGAAAGTATGAAAAAAACAATTGACGATCTGAAACGAAAGAGCGAACAAGGCTCCATGCAAACCCAGGGTGAAGCACAGGAACTGGTATTAGAAGATAAATTAAGAGAGTACTTTCCGTTTGACACAGTTATTGAAGTAGGCAAAGGTGTTGAAGGCGCTGACTGCATTATGATAGTAAGAAATAATATAGGTACGGAATGTGGTAAAATTATTTTTGAAAGCAAACGAACCAAAGGATGGAATAATGTATGGGTAGATAAATTAAAAAATGATATGCGGATCAAACAGGCAGATCTTGCTATATTGGTAACACAGGTTTTTCCGAAGGGAATGGATTGCTTTGGGGAAAGAGATGGTG
Organism: Chitinophagaceae bacterium; assembly: GCA_037721545.1. GTDB lineage: Bacteria > Bacteroidota > Bacteroidia > Chitinophagales > Chitinophagaceae > Ginsengibacter. The sequence continues at coordinate 2,114 of JBBJOK010000297.1, read as the reverse complement.
TGTGGCTTTGCACTTTCAAAGAATTGTTTGGAATCGCATCTGCACTCCGCAATGCAATTATAAGAATTGCAGAATCAAAAAAATCTGAAGAAAATAAAGGAGAAAAAATGCAGATGCTTTATAATTATTTAACCGGACTGGAGTTTCGCCAACAGATTGAAGCAATTGTAGAAGGATTTATCTCAATAAAAAATTCTATTTCAAGAGAACGAATACAGATGGAGAAAATATGGAAAGAAAGAGAGAAGCAACTGGATAAAGTTTTACTCAGCACCTCTGGCATGTATGGATCCGTAAAAGGAATTGCAGGAGCGTCTGTTCAAAATATTCCATTACTTGAAGGTGATACAGAGGATACCGGCATTGAAGAATGATCTGGAAATTTATCTAATTGTTGATGAAGCATAAAACAATACAAGGCATAATATATTTCACAACAGTATCTGTTCCTTTTTTGCTTTTTCTCTATAACCAGCTCTGGATCCCTTCAATAGTTTTTGGATTTTTTATATTCATGGGTATAATGGTTATCCTGTTTCCTAATTCAAATATGAATGTGAAGTATGAGGAATTTTATGATACAAGGCATGGCCCACGGTTACAGGCACTGGCAAAAGCTGATTGTTTAACTTATTACGGTGACCAACTTGATTTTTCCAACGATGATATTATATTGATCCTAAACAGGCATTCATCATTTTATTCAACCCTTGATGATGCAGATAAGAAAAAATTCCTAAAACGGATGATTGCATTTATTGATGATAAAACTTTAAAATACACGATAAAAGCGGTTTTCGTGAAATGCCAGTACTAATTAGCTCTACAGCCATACAGCTAAGCTTTGGGCTGCAAAAATATCTTCTTCCACATTTCACTTGCATAAATATTCATCCTGAGGAATTTCTTGGCATTCATCCAACTATTCGCTTCCTGCAGGGAAATGTATCAGGAAACTGCATCAATATTTCTTGGAAATATTTTTTACAAGGTTTCCAATTCCCACAGGATGGAAAAAATGTAGGACTACATGAAATGGCACATGCATATTACTACCAAAACTTTGGGCCTTGTGAAATTAAAGACACTGACTTTATAAAAACATTCAATAAGTTTAATGATTGCGGAAATAAAGTTTATACAAGTATTCAGGATACGGATCCCTGCCTCTATTCAAATTATGCAAAAAGGAACTTCCAGGAATTTTGGGCAGAAAGTATAGAATTGTTTTTTGAAAAACCAATGGAAGTAAGAACTTCTTATCCTGTTTTATATGAATCTATCAGCGATTTATTAAATCAGGATCCCACAAAAAGATTTACATAAATTAACTAGCAACCCATGCCAAACACAATCCATCAAAAAATTTATATTGAATACTTAGGGGAACTGTTTCGTCTTTCACAAACTCACAATTAATAATTCCCTCAGCATTTATTTCAAAAGGCTTTAAATGAATATCTTCCCTAAAGTCCACCCCTGCACTTCCATACCATTTAAAAACCGCTTCTTTGCAACACCACAAAAGCGTTAAATGTTGAGTGTTGAATGTTGAGTGTTGAATGTTTGCAAGTTCTTCAATGCTTAAAAATTTATGCTTAATTTTTTCCACTTTTTCAGTTACCAATTCAATATCAATTCCCACACGATGCTCTTTACTAACGATCACAGCGGCATAATTACCGCAATGAGAAATAGAAAAATGATACGCCTCATTCGGCAAAAAAGGTTTTCTGGTATCAGCAATCTCTATTAAGTGATAAGGAAAATCAGGGTAAAGATGTTGCAATAAATATCTGCCTGCAAGATGTTGTAACCGCTTATGCCAGTGAGTTATATCTCTCCCTACCGGAACTTTTTGTAAGTAAAAATTTTCGACTTCAGCAATATGCCAAACCCCTATTTTTGCTCCGTCGTTAGTATTATGTTGATAAAACAAAGGCATCAATACAATTTAAAATTTATTTTCACCTCCCGGACTCGGCCATTCAGGTGGGATGTAAGATATTATAACTGGTTTAACAAAAATACCCTCTAATAAATATGATTTTATCTGATAAAAGAATTCTTGAAGAAATTAATAAGGAAACAATAAAAATTAAACCTTATAACCG
>JBBJOK010000296.1:0-3957 GCA_037721545.1 Chitinophagaceae bacterium | reverse complement strand
TTTGTCCACTTGAACAAAACATCTAATAATTACCACCACAAATGTCCATTACACCCCATTACGCCTTAATTTCATTCATTATTGCCTCATCAACATTTGATAGACATTTTTTAAGGAAATCATTAACTGTTATACTGAACGAGTGTGAATCCAAAAACATTTTCAATCAACTCCTTTTTAACAATATCTTCATTGTAGCCCACGCCTCGACCAACTTTTGTTTTCGATCCAGACCAGTTATCATAAAAACCACTACCGAACACTTTTATCAAGTCTGTACTTTTATCATTTTTGAGTAATTCCTCCGAAATCATACCTAAAATAATCATCTGTTCTCGGCTATATGGTTGAAAGTTTCTTATAACTTCAGCCATGTGTTTCAAGCTTTCAACATCTTCTTTATAAACGCTAATAACTGGTATAAGCGCTGCCTTTAAATTTTCATCCAATATATGTCCTGGGCGAAAAAGACTTAATATAATCTTGTCCTCAACAGTTGCAGTTGCTCGATTAATATAATTTTCTATCAACGATATATATCTGTTGGTTCTTTGCTCTAGGGTGTGATTGCTATTTTGATATATTCTTTGGCTGCTCTCTGAATTCTTCGAATCATGGCTGGACAGTAATTGTTGCATTAGATTCTTAAGTTCGTCGAATCCAAAATTGTCTTCAGTAAACTCATAAAGTCTATTAGTGAAATAATCATCTATTTTTATTTTATATAGGTTTTTATCAACCAAGTCCTTTATTTCCAATTTGAAATCATCGCAGTATTTATGAGCTTTATCTAATAAATGGATTAGTATATATTCTGGTTTTTTAGCTTGAAGCTTTATGTATTTATCTAATAATAGAAAAGTTCTTCCCTTATTTATGTAAGCATAGTCTATTATGCTATACTGAAGCGACTCGTTATTGGAATTATTGTTAATTGTATCCTCGATATAATTCAAATCAGTTTCGCGATAATTTAGGTAATCACGCTTTCTTCCATAAGTTAACAACCATGCAACTTCGCTTTTGTGATTTCTATTCCAAAGCCACTTGATAACACCATAAAAGAAAACATTATCAGTATACACTTCACTCAGTAGCCCCAGATATTTTAATATTGATTCGGGAAATGCTTTTTGGATAAGTTTAAAAAACACCTTGCTTTGTTTGGGATAATGCCTACTTATAACATTAAGAACGCTATTAAAATTTTGATACGAATCAGGGAATTCCTTTTCAATATCTATAAGGTCTTTTTGAAGCTTATTAAATGAAACGTACTTTTCAATAATTTGTGTAGTGCGTTTTTCCAAAAATTTTCTACTATCAAAATAATCTTCATTGAGTACAATCATTCTAAGCTCTTCTAATAGAGAAGTAGTTTGTGAAGCTTTTTTTATAAGCAATTGCATTTCGCTTTTGTATTGTTCTAAAAATCCAACAGATTCATAAATCTTGATTTTTGAAAGGATGACATTTTTTTCGGCGATCGTAGGATTCGAATCGAGTAACTGATTAAAAAAACTAAAAGCTATTTTCCACTCTTCTAAAAAATTGTGCTTGTGCCTTTTCTGCCCATTAGCGGAACAATAAAAGAAATATGGCAGAAAGTTTTGTAAAGCAGTTTGGTTCAATTTTTCTTCATCTTTATGGTTAAAGTGAAATTTTAAAAATGATTTCAAAACATCCGTACGAATTTCAATTATATGAGGACAAAATGCAACCTGCGCGGTACCATAATGGAACTGCATAGTTTCCTGTTCATAATACTGTTCCATTCGAAATTCAAGTTCTAAAAGTGTATCGGCACCTTTTAAAGCATAAGTAATTTCAAATGAATCAACGGAGTTTTCTAACAACAAACAAATTTGCTGTTTAAAAAACAATTGCTTTTCGCAACACTGTCTAGGATGGTACCCATAGTAATCAAAATCAAATTCATGATAACCATAACATCCTATTAAAATGTCGAAGTCATTTGTAACTCGTATAAACTTTGTCACAATTTCATTTAACTCAACAATATGATCTTTCGCATAAAGAGTATAGGTGAAAAGGTTAGTAATGATATTCCTAGCACTCAATTTTATTTCCTCTGCATAGGACGTTTGCGACCATTGAGCTGATTCTGTATGCATGCGATGAGCTGGATCTTTGTAAATTTTCAAAAATCCCCTAATTAATAAAAGCGAGATCTCAGGTTTGTAATAAAAAATTGTTTCACCAAATTGAAATATGTTTTTTAATTTTTTTACTTCCGTTGTAATATCATTGATTGAAGAAACATAACCCACTAATAAATTGGTGATAAAACTGTTTTTGTCATTGCTTGCAACGTCTGCTTCTGCAAGATTTTTCAAGATATTCTCAAGGTATTTCTCTGATCCCTGTTGGTCAATTACATGTTCGATAAATTTATTATTATAAGTAATTGCTTCAATCAACAAAATATCACTATAAGGATCTGGTTTGATAGAAATGGTTCTTTTGCTCGAAACCAAGCCTAAATCACTTAATTTATTAACTAAGATTTCTAATTTATCCTTTCTTAAATCTAATATTTTGCAAATGAATTCTTGGTCGGTTTCAGTATTTGTTACTGGGCTTATTATTGACAATAATCTGAGAAATTCATGTGTTTTGTCTGGTGGAATATGTAGTGATTTTTCTATGTCATTGGATGCCTCGTGAAAAATTTGATGGACGCTTTCAGCAAAGGAGTTTTCAGTTGAAATGTCAGTCCATTGTTTGCCTTGCCTGATTAATCTAACAAATTCAAGAATAACATTTGGAACTCCCTTAGAGGTGTTTGTTAAATGAACTATTTGCTTATTCTTTAAAAAGGGCAACTCAGATATAAACATTTTTTTTGCATCATCGTATTCTAATTTTTCCAGTTCTATTCTTTGAACATCCCGATTATGGGTAGGCAGCTTTCTTATTATTTCTGAGAATAAAGTTGGTCGAGTAGTAATGATTAATTTATCCTTGCCTTTACTTTTTTCCATCAGTCTTTTGACATCACCCACTATTTCGGGTATCTCATGGGCATCATCAATTAAAATAATAGTCGGCGGTTGGTATCTAATAATCTTGCAAAGTGGTTTGCATTGAAACCTGTATGGGTCAAAACAAGAACAAGCCAATCTTCTTGACGGGAAACTGTTCGTTCAAAAAATTCAATGCATAATCTAGTTTTACCATATCCACCATTTGCAATGATTGCTAATGCTGACTTGGAGCTTTTCAAAAAAAGATCTAAAACATCAAGATCAGTTTCCCTCCCGAAAAAAGTGTTATGTAACTGATATCTTAGATCATCATTATTAGTTTTCAATTGTTGCTGAAAATATTCATGATAAGTTTGAAGAAGGACTGAGTCTCTTTCCCAGAACCAATTAAATATCAAAGGATGATTTGCGATTAACCCTTCAATTGTCGCTTCATGCCATAAAAAAAATGTGCAATTGTTATTTCCAGTTTCCTTTATTGTTTGATTTCCTAAAACAAAAAGTTCGTTATACTTTTTTGTAGTCAGATTAACATTAGTAAATAACACCAGAAAGTCTTCCCCCTTGTAATTGTTTTTTATATCAGTAGTGATATCTCGCTTTAATGCTGCAATGTCAGCACTACCCTTACCCGAATTATGAAATTTATCCTGAAATCTCCACTTGCCGATTTCATCACCATACTTTCCCACAAAGCTTTGATCTATTCCAGAATCGGCACCCTCTGCAGTAAATACATGGGCGAATTTTGAAACCTCGAATAGCAATATTGAATTGCATAATTTTTGAAACTGCTTCCCATTGAAATGATTCCATCTAATTTCTTGCACTGATTACTTTTTGGCAAAGCTAAATGTATAATCAAGTATCTCACTAGTTGGCTTCGGTTCTGCTTACATGTTCCGTTCCCCCGCTTCGCTCTTGCAAAGAAGAAAGCCGTTATTTCATC
>JBBJOK010000295.1:0-3962 GCA_037721545.1 Chitinophagaceae bacterium | reverse complement strand
GATGTTATTATTGCCACTGTAGATGAGCCCTGGGCTGTTTTTAAAATGAAGGTTAGTAAAAAAGGAAACAAGATACCCAGGCTGCCCAATGCCAGTGTTTGGCTGAATTGCTCACCAATTTTAGTAGCGGCCAATATTGCCCCAAAAGCGCCGCCGGCAGCAATGATTACTAATATACCTCCAGCTTTTTCTGCTGCATCACGCAGCAAAATACTTACGGTATTTTTATTCCATCCCCGTTTACAATTGAAAGCGAGCAAAACACCAATTGACAACGCAATAACAGGATCGCCAACTGATAAAAATAAATTCAGCCAACGATCACCTTCAGTACTGTCAATTGCTAAAAAAGATTTTAATGCAATTAATACAACCGGAATAATAACAGGCAGAAATGCTTTGATAACAGATGGCCTGTGACTGTCTTCAACTACATGTATCTCATCTTCTTTTACCACCGTTTTTATTTTTTTACCGGCATAATTTGCCCATACATATCCGATAATAGTAGCAGGTAAAGCCACTACAAGTCCATATAAAATCAATTTGCCAAAATCTACTCCAATTATGCCAGCCGCTGCAGCAGCTCCGGGATGAGGTGGTAGTAAGCAATGTACTGAATAAAGGCTTGTGGCTAAAGACACAGCCATTACCACCATTGAAGTTCCCGTACGTTTTGCTAACGACTTATTTAATCCGCTGAGTACAATGTATCCTGAATCGCAAAAAATGGGTAGGCCTACAATAAAACCGGTAATGCTCATACCCAGCGCTGCATAACGTTCTCCTGTTATTTTTAAAATAAAAGAAGCCATCACCTTAGTGCTTCCGGTATGTTCCAGCAATATGCCGAGTGCCGTTCCGAGCACAATGATCAAACCCAGCGATTTCATGATATTGCCAAATCCATCTTTGGTAACAGTGATCACTTCATTTATCGGAAGGCCGACACCCAGGCCAACTACAAAGCAGGCAATGATTAATGCAAAAAAAGCATGCACTCTTAATTTAGCTGTCAGCAATACAATAATGGCAATTCCGGCTAATAAGCAAATGAGTATATAAATAAATGAATGAGACATTAATAGAAATAGAATTTAGAGCTTCAATTTTAAAGAAAAGATATTTCTAAAACACTAATCATGTATGCAAAAAACATCCATTTATTTTGAAATACTCTACATCTTTATCTGCATTATTTTTTCTTTCTTGCGGCTTTCTTCTGCCATAAAACCCATTACATGGCTTTCTATTGATTCATCAATTGTAGAAGTAAGCATTTTAGAATCCTGGTGTGCTACAGCCTGTACAAAGTCCCTGGCCAGCAACCAATCGCCACCACCATGACCACTATTCTTATAACCTTCCACATCTTCTGCTTTGGGAACCAGTTTTGTTATTTTACCGGTTCTAAAATCAGTAATTACTAATTCATCCATATCTCCCACCATATCACCCATGGAGCCAAAGATCCTGGTGCGCCTTCCATGATAAGATGTAAAAGCTTCCATGGAAAAACTTGCAGTTACATTATCTTCAAATCTAATATTGGAGATATAATGATCGGGCTGATCATTATCCATGCGGTAAACACAACGTCCATAATTTGTGGTTCTTAATTTTTCCATAATTATATCACCGTGTTTGGTTTTATCTTCCGGCAGATCAAAAACAGATAAACGGCTTCCTCTCTTTTCATAATATTGTTTTATGGCAGAGTAGGGGCATTCTCTTTCTACTTTACAGCCATCAGTGCAACGGTTTGTGCTGCCAGTCGGAGCATTTTCTCTTCTAAACCATTTCAAATCACCCATTGCTGAAATTTGTTTGCAGCCCTTGTTTATTACCCACTTAATAATATCCAGGTCGTGACATGACTTTGCCAAAATGATTGGAGTGGTTTCTTTTGAATTATGCCAGTTACCCCTTACATAAGAATGAGCCATGTGTGTATGTTCAATTGGCTCAAGATGCTGCACACTGATGATTTCTCCTACAGCACCTTTTGCAAGAAGTTCCTTCATCTTTACAAAATATGGAGCATAGCGAAGTACATGGCAAACAGCAACAATGCGTCCCTTCTTTTTTGATAACTCTAAAATATCACGGCACTCCTTTTCAGTTGGTGCTATAGGTTTTTCTAAAAGAACATCATAACCCATTTCAAGCGCTTTCATTCATGGTCCATAATGCAGCCCGTCGGGTGTAGAAATGATTACTGCATCAGCAAATTTTGGTTTATTAAAAACATGTTCCCATGTAATAAAACGATTTGCATCAGGTATCTTATGTGTTTTTGCATATTTATCATTTCTGAATTTTATAGGCTCTGCTACTCCTACAATTTTCATTTCACCTGGAAAGTTCACCGCATAATTTCCATATACTGTTCCACGTCCCCCTGCGCCTAACGTTATAGCTGTAACTGGCTTCCCCATTAATTTATGTAGGGGTTGGAAGGTATGGAATATTCAAAAGAATCATCAGTAAGTTTTGCAAATACATTTGTAGATACAATACTTCCTCCAATGCTTATACCGATTGTCTTTAATAATTTTCTTCTATTCATAATTATTTAGTTTGTTGCAGATGCCGGAGGATTTGCATGGTGAATATTATAAGTCATAATCCGCAGCGTACCATCAAAAGTTACTGGCGGAGGGGGTGGTGGTGGAGGTGGAGGTAAGGGGTCAGGTGTATTTTTTGAACATCCGATGATAAGCATCAGGTAGCAATAAATGATAACCAATTTAATTTACCTCATCTTTTCTTTTTTTCTTGAGTTTTTTTTTATTTCAATTTAAGTAAAGATAAAACAGGCAGATGGTCTGATGCATACTTTTCATCAATCACTTTATGTTCTGTTACAGTAAATTTATCAGCCGGACTATAAGCAATAAAATCAATAATTCTGATTGGATTAATTACTGGTACTGTAGATCCGCAATTACTTATACAGGTTCTTGTAAAACTTTTATCCAGAATGTTTATTACGCTACTGTTAGGCACTGCATTAAAATCACCTGCTATAATTACCGGTAATTTTTCCTTTAGAAAAATCTCTGTAATTTTTTTTATCTGCAACAATTTGTTAGTATCGCCTCTTTGTGCATCAAGATGGGTACTGGCAAAAAGGATTTTTTTACCTTGAGGCAATGTGATAACAGCGGTAGCTAAAGTACGGGGTTCACCACCGGTTCCCACAGCAGTTGGAAGGTTAGTATTTTTCATATCTTCCATTGGCAATTTAGATAAAATAGCAACTCCATATTCCCCGCCATCATAATCAATAGCCTTTGCAAAATAAGCTTTCATACCCGTCATCCGGGCAAGTTCTTCAGCCTGGTTTGATGTTTTTCCTGATCGTCCGGTATACACATCCACTTCCTGAAGTGCTACCAGGTGGGGCTGTTCCCGGTTAATTACATTTGCTATTGCCTGCAGATCAATAATCCCCGGACGGGATGGTGGATTAGCATGATGGATATTATAGCAAAGCACCCGCAAGTCCGTGGTTTGATAATTGGTGGCAGAAGGAGCCATTTTTTTTGTACATCCTGAACCAAACCATAGGCAGCAAAGAATAAGAAACAATTTATAATAAGTCATTTTAAATCATTTTACCACCCAGGATTTTGTCCTAAGTTAGGATTGCGTTCTAATTGAATAAAAGGGATATTCTTCCAGGGCTTTTTCCAGGCAATCCATTGCAGCATTAATGGAATCTACGTTAAGTACGTAAGCTAACCGTACTTCATTTTTACCTAAATTTTTAGTACCATAAAAACCGCTTGCAGGAGCAAGCATTACCGTTTTATTGTTGTATGAAAAGCTTTCTAAAAGCCATTGGCAAAAAACATCAGCATCATCAACGGGTAAACTTGCCATAGCATAAAATGCACCACCAGGATTTGGACAAAATACACCAGGTATAGCATTTAATCTTTTCACTATTGTATCTC
>JBBJOK010000294.1:0-3964 GCA_037721545.1 Chitinophagaceae bacterium | reverse complement strand
TAAATCCCCATCTCATCATTTTACTATTGCTTCTTATTCTTGCAATCCTTCTTATTAACCATGTAATTATCCCTATTACCGGAACATAGATAAAAAATATCAGCGTACCCCAGGCAAATAAGTTCTGCCCGCCGCCTTTTATTATATAATCTTTAAAAGGAAAAAATCCGGTAGCAGCTATAGCGAATCCAAATAATGTTAATGCTAAAACGCCGGCTATAAAATATAAAAATATTTTAAGTAACACTACGATGAGGTCACCCAAAGAGGTTCGGGTTCGTTTTGCAGCATATGCAAATTCAGGGCCTGCAGCATTGCCTTTCTGCTGCACAAAATCTCTGGCTTCTTTCCCCAGCTTACCCACTCTTTCCTGCACACCTTTCATTTCTTCCACTACAGAGTTTTTTATTGAATTCAAATCCACTTTTTCGCCCTTCATTTCCAGCTTTTCTGAGGTTGTACTTGCCTCAGGAATTACTAACCAAAGAATAATATATATGAGCAAAGCACCGGGGCTAAATGAGAAACTTATAAATTGAGGGAATGTGAGGGGGCCAATGTGAGCCCATTTAAAAAAGAATGATACAAAAGGAATTAAAAATAAAACTCTTGGTATCCACACATTAATATTAAAATAACTGGCAATACCACTACATACCCCGGCAATTATTTTACTATCCGGGTTTCTGTACATTCTTTTACGCACCCCATTTTCTACTGAAGTGCTGCTTGGTACAAAAGCCCATAATAAAATGTATGCTATAAATCCTATTCCGGAAAAGATAAATATAAGCCTTACAATTATTGGTTCTATATTAAAGTATGCTCCAATACCGCTACACACACCGCCAAGAATTTTATTGTTGGCATCACGATACAATCTTTTACCCGATGCAAAAGCAGATTGCTGATAAGAGGTGCCTGAATGTTGATCCTTATTTGTATAAGAATTTTCACCTGATGCACTGTCAGCGTCAGCCAAATCTTGCGGACGGCCAATATTGTTTATAATGGCATTAATGTCATCATCGGTGATACAGGTTGCACCATTTTTTAATTTTTCCTGAAATAGCTCTCCGATGCGGCTTTCAATATCATTGATTATCTCGTCACGGCCTTCTTCATTAGCAAAATATATTCTAAGGCTATCTGTATATTGTTTCAACAGGTCGTAAGAAGTTTCCTCTATTGGAACCACCCGCCCTTGGAAATTTATATTAATTACTTTTTTCATCTCTGTTGTTTTATTGGTTTGTTGAAGTTGAAGTTTTAGTTGCGCTTTTATCAGCAGTAAGTGTTGCCACAGCGTTGGCAAGTTCTTCCCAGGTGGCTTCCAGTTCCTTATAAAAAGCAGCCCCTTTTTCTGTAAGCATAAAGTATTTTCGAGGGGGCCCGCTGTTACTTTCTACCCATCTGTAGGTTAAAAGTTCCGCATTCTTTAATCGGGTAAGAAGTGGGTAAAGCGTTCCTTCCAAAATATTAAGATTAGCCGCTTTCATTTTATCAATGATATCTGAAGGATAGGCTTCTCCTAATTGTATTACGGAAAGAATACAGAATTCCAATACCCCTTTTCTCATTTGGCTGGCTGTATTTTCTATGTTCATAATTTTCCTTTTTTTGTAATCTGAAACAAAGATAAAGTATTATTTAATACTATGCAATACATAATACCATATTTTTTATAGTAGCTGGTTGTGTCTTCTAGGGTTTATTCTGCTGTAACCTTTACCCATATTGGTTTTTTCTTAATAAATAATCTCCAAGAATATTTTAAAATAAATGAAGAATGGCCAAATATTATTATGAGCGAATACTTAATAGATGGAATTTTTAAATTATTTTTAAATAAAACCTATAGATGAAACTTTTTTTATTCGTGCTGGTATTACTACCGGGGAGCGTAATCACCAAGGCTCAAAACCATAAAATAGATAAGCATCTGCAAAGGCAAATTGAAGATGTTGTAAAAGGTTTTAATGGGCAAATTGGGTTGTATGTAAAAAATATAAGAACAAATAAGATTGCTTCCATAAATGCTGATACCGTTTTTCCTACGGCAAGTATGGTCAAGATCCCTATTTTAATCGGAGTTATGGATAAGATCAATAAAGGGGAGTTACAATATCATCAAACATTAACCTATAAAGATTCCTTATTGTATGCCGGCGTAGATATCTTAGGTTCCTATAAAAACAATGAACAAATTGATATTAGCAAAGTAATTATGCTGATGCTTACCATGAGTGATAATACTGCCAGCTTATGGCTTCAAAGTTTGGCCGGTGGTGGTAAAAGAATAAATGAAATATTGGAGGGTGTAGGCTTTCAATATACAAGAGTAAACTCCAGAACACCTGGCAGAGAAGCGAACAGATCTCAATTTGGATGGGGCCAAACAACACCTTATGAAATGGTGCGAATATTTGAAAAAATTTATAAAGGAGAAATTATCAGTGACAGCATTTCGCAAAGAATGCTTCGCCTTATGGGTAGGGATTTTTGGGATGAAGAAGCTATTTCTGAAATTCCTTCAACAGTACTTGTTGCAGCTAAAAGTGGTGCGGTTGATGCATCAAGAAGTGAAACCTTATTGGTTATGGCACCAAAAAATCCCTACATATTTTCTATCATCACCAAAAATAATAAAGATACAACATGGGGGAAAAGTAACGAAGCCTGGGTATTAACCAGGAAAGTATCAAAACTTTTATGGAATCATTTTAGCAAAAAATAAAATTGTTAATCTTTAAATAGATGAATTTTATAACTATTTGTTATATGAAGAAAGCTACGCTTTGCGTAAATTTAAGGGGAAATCATCACGATGAAAAAATACATTTACATATTTATCACGATTCTGGCTTTTCTATTTGCTTCCTGTAGTTCAAATAAAAGCATTAAAAAAACCTCAGAGGATAAAGCTTTATTTAGTGTACTTAAGAAACTCGATAAAGATCCTTCAAACACAGAATTAAAAAATTCAGTTACCAACCTATACAATGCCGCCGCTAAAAGTCATGTTGATAAAATTGAAGTTTATAATACGTTGACTGAAGCAGATCGCTGGGTAAAGATTATTAAGGAATATGAGGCCCTCAAGAAATTGTCTGAAGTAATTTCACAATCAGCTACCGCAATAAAATTGGTTAATCCTCCGGATTATTCTTCCGAAATACAAATAGCAAAACAAAGTGGAGCAGAGGCTTTTTACAATCTCGGTTTTGCTAATATAAATATTGGCGACAAGCAATCCTCACGCAATGCATACTATGCTTTTAAAAAGGTAAATGATTTTGTGCCGGGGTATAAAGATGTTCAACAACAAATAAAAATTGCTTATGAAAACAGTATTATAACTGTTGTTATTAATCCTGTTAAAGACAATACTTTTTTTTACAACAGCATGGGGTGGAATAATTATGGAAATAACTTTAATAACGATTATTTTCAAAGAAGTTTAGTTAATGATCTGGGCGGAAATTATAATAGAAATACTCTTGCGGTTTTTTTCACAAACTGGGAGGCAAGAAGAGAAAATGTTCGCCCCGATTGGGAAGTTGATCTTACCTGGATATATCTTGATATTCCGCAGCCTATGACCAATCAATACTCCCGTGATGTAAGCCGTCAAATTGAAGCAGGAAGGGATACTTCTGGCAAAGTTTTTTATAAAACCGTTACTGCAAGATTAAATATTATAAAGAAGTATTTCACTGCTTCCGCTGATATGGAATTAAGTATAATTGACGTGACTACGGGAAGAAATGTTACCAACCAGCGATACAATGATCAATTTAACTGGCAGGAGGAATATGCAACTTATTCAGGAGATTCGAGAGCGTTAAGTAGCAATGAATATGCATTACTCAACAATAATAATTATCAAATACCAAGAAAAGAAGATATTTTAAATCAGCTGTCTCAACGAATTTATCCGCAGGTAAAAAACAGGATTGCCACA
>JBBJOK010000293.1:0-3967 GCA_037721545.1 Chitinophagaceae bacterium | reverse complement strand
AGATAGTCTGGATAAATGGTAGTAATATAGAAATGATCGAAAATAAAGTAGTACTGGTAACGGGGGGTGCAGGTTTTATTGGTTCAAATTTGTGTGAAGCTCTTTTAGCTAATAATAATATTGTGAGATGTCTTGATAACTTCGTGACCGGCAAGGCTAGAAATATAAAGGAGTTAATGACAAATCCAAACTTTACTTTGATCGAAGGAGATATCCGGAGTCTTGAGGAATGTTATAATGCAACAAAGGAAGTTGATTTTATATTTCATCAGGCAGCTTTAGGTTCAGTTCCGAGGTCTATCTCTGACCCTATAACTACAAACGATGTAAATGTTTCGGGTTTTTTAAATATGTTAATAGCTGCAAGAGATTCGAAGGTGAAGCGATTTGTGTATGCAGCAAGCTCTTCAACTTACGGAGATTCTAAGTCACTTCCAAAAGCAGAGGATACAATAGGGAAACCTTTATCTCCATATGCCGTTACCAAATATGTGAACGAATTGTATGCCAACGTATTTCATACAACCTACGGTTTAGATACAATAGGGTTGCGCTATTTTAATGTCTTCGGACGTAGACAAGACCCGGATAGTTTTTACGCTGCAGTTATCCCGAAATTTATAATGCAATTGATGAGACATGAAGCACCTCTTGTTAATGGAGATGGGGAGTATTCACGGGACTTTACTTACATAGATGATGTTATTCAAATGAATTTATTAGCAGTAAGCACTGATGACAAAGTATCATTAAATACTGTTTATAACGTGGCTTATGGAGAAAAGACAACCCTAAATCAAGTTGCTGCGTACCTAAAAGAGTATCTGGGTAAATATGATGATGAGATAAATAAAATATCAGTGAAATACGGACTTCCTCGTGCCGGAGATATTTCTCATTCTTTGGCATCTATCGATAAAGCAAAGCAAAATTTAGGGTATATTCCTAAGTATTCTTTACAGGAAGGATTGAAAATAGTAGTTGAATGGTACTGGAAAAACCTTAGTTAAAAGAAAAGCAGGTCAATTAGCAAAAATTAAATATAATTATTAAACGATGGATTTTTGGGCAGTGCCGGTTACTACTCTTAAAAACTTTATTAACAAGGGGCATTCCCGGAGTATAAGAGCTAAAAAAAATATAATAGCTTCGTTTTTTATAAAAGGGCTCAGTATAGCAATAAGTTTAATAGTATTACCATTAACTATCAACTATATAAATCCATCTCGTTACGGCATTTGGCTGACATTGAGTTCTATAGTAGGTTGGTTTAGTTTTTTTGATATAGGATTGTCGCACGGTTTACGCAATAAATATGCGGAGGCGAAAGCAACAGGCAATGATGAGCTTGCTCAGGTTTATGTAAGTACAACTTATGCTATACTTACAATAATATTTTCTGTTGTTTGGCTTATTTTTTTATTAGCTAATCATTTCGTAAACTGGAGCAATCTTCTTAATATTTCACAAACTATGCAGGGAGAAGTTTCTACCCTGGCAGTAATTATATTTACTTATTTCTGTTTGAATTTTGTATTAGTAATAGTCTCAACATTAATCCTGGCAGATCAGCAACCAGCTAAATCGTCGTCCATAGGTATAGTAGGACAAGTTATCTCATTAATTTTCATTTTAATACTTGTTAAAACTACGCAAGGGTCTTTAATAAAATTAGGGATCGCTTTATGCGTTTCCCCTATTTTAGTTTTAATTGGCGCTAATTTCTATTTCTTTAGAGGAGTTCTAAAGAAATTTAGGCCACGTATGTCAAAAATTAATTTTTCTCATGCAAAAGCACTTTTTAATTTAGGTATAATGTTTTTTGTGATTCAAATTGCCGGCCTCATTCAATTTGAAACTGCAAATTTTATCATTGCCAGAAACTTCGGAACAGTTGAAGTTACTGCTTATAATATTGTCCATAAGTACTTTGGTATACTATCAATGCTTTTTGGAATTTTCTTAAATCCATTTTGGTCTGCTTCTACAGAAGCATACCTAAAAAAAGATATTAATTGGATTAAAAATGGAATAAAAAAGTACAATCAATTAAATATATTATTACTGGCTTTAAGTATTATAATGCTAATCTTCTCTGATAATATATATTCGTTATGGTTGGGAAAAGGGAAGTTAAACATCGCCTTTTCTATTTCTCTTTGGGGGTGTATTTTTGTCAACGTGTCGATGTTTTGTAGCAAGTATGTATATTTTTTAAATAGTATAAGTGCTTTGCGTATACAATTCTTGGCAAGCATAATTAGTCCTATCATATATATTATAGCTGCATTAACATTAATTAAATATTTTCATTTTGGCGTGTTTGCTCTTTTTGTTGCATCAATTATTGCGAATTTTAATGGGCTTTTACTAGCCCCTCTGCAGTACTTTCAAATTATATATAAGAATAGGAAAGGGATTTGGGTAAAGTAACTTTGCCTCTTATTAGATGAGGCAATGATAAACGTGGTACAATACTATATGCTCATTTGCAATCTTAGCTTTAAGTATATGGAAAACCAGGAATAATATTAAATAATGAAAATACTGTATGATCATCAAATGTTTTCTCTTCAAAAGTATGGAGGTATTTCAAAATACTTTTGTGAACTTTTGAAAAATTCCCCCGGAAAGTTTAAGTTCAATCTATCACTTCTATTCTCCTGTAACCATTATCTAAAACAAGATCAGTATTTTTTTAAAAAGAAAATGTTCCCTTTTCCTAATGCAAGTTTTAAAGGGAAAGGTTTTTTAGAGAATAAAGTATATTTTTTTAATAAGTGGTATTCAAGGCATTTAATTTCTCAAAATAATTTTGATTTGTTTCACCCTACTTTTTATGATAATTATTTTTTTGAAAATTTAAAAAAGCCCTATGTTATTACCGTACATGATTTGATTGCATTCAAATTTAAAGACAGCTCTTATAAAGCTAAGATGTACCAACCTTTAATGACAAAGATTATTAAAAATGCGGAGCGCATAATTTCAATCAGCAATAATACAAAAACAGATATAATTGAAACTTTTAATATCAATCCCGAGAAAATTGACGTCGTTTATCATGGCTATAATAATCCAGTTATTAAACCTCAAAAAAGTATTTATGGTAGTTATATCCTTTTTGTGGGGTCGAGAGAGGGATACAAAAATTTTAGAATTGTTGTGAATGCAATAAGCAATTTATTACAATCCGGTAATGATATAATGCTAATATGTGTGGGTGAAAGTTTTTCCGGAAATGAAATTGCTCAATTTACTAAGTTAAAAATTTTAAATCAGGTAATTGCATTAAGAGTTGATGAAAATTCTCTTAATAACTTATATGCTAATGCTTTACTTTTAGTATACCCTTCTTTGTACGAAGGTTTTGGGATGACAATACTGGAAGCGTTCGCTAACGATTGCCCGGTATGTTTAAGTGATGCAAGTTGCTTTCCAGAAATAGCCGGAAAAGCCGGCGTTTACTTTGATCCTTACGATCAGGAATCCATTCTGGCAGCAATTAATAAAGTGATTTATAACAATACTTATCGCGTTCAGATAGTTAATTTAGGCAAGGAACGTCTTTCTGAATTCTCGTGGAGTAAAACCGCAAATCAAACTGTACTTTCCTACAAAAAAGCACTACAGTAGTTAATTTATCCCCCTATTAATTTAATTATTTTAAAATTGTGAAATCAGCCCAACAGATTGCAGAAACCCATCCATTTTCTCTTAGTAAAAAACAATCAAAGCATCTTAATATTTTTTGGTTAGGGTTTATCATTTATGCAATAAGTTATACTCTCTCTAAAACCGGTTATATAAATTATATAGTTTGCCAGGCATTCCAGGCTGCAGGCTTAGTGTTAGTTATTATTTCCACGATTTCTATTGTTAGGTTTAAGTTTGCTAACCAATATGTACAAGTTTTATTTGTTCTCTATTGTCTTTGGTTATTACTTACAATACTAAGAGGTTTTTC
>JBBJOK010000292.1:0-3982 GCA_037721545.1 Chitinophagaceae bacterium | reverse complement strand
AGGTTTTTAAATGGCTTATTTGTGGCGACGCGAATCTTTCCACATTTCATTAAAAGTTTTTTGACTGAAATTTAATTCACCCCGCTTTTTTTGCCAGCCTTTAAAAATTTTATTCACCATCCAATTCTTCATTTTACCATTTCCTATATTCATCAAGCCCCTGCTAAGTGATGCGGTCTTCCACATTTTCCAGGCTAGCTTTTCACCAAAAGAAACTGTTCCTGATTCTACTGCTTCATTTCTATTTTCCAAAAGCAATTCATGCAGATTTATTTTTACTGCACATACTTCTGTGCAATTACCACAAAGGGAAGATGCATAACTTAAATGTTTGAATTCCTTCATCTCCTGTAAATGCGGCGTTATCACACTTCCTATAGGGCCACTATAAGTAGCTCCATAAGCATGGCCGCCAATATTTTTATAAACCGGGCAGGCATTTAAACATGCTCCGCATCTGATACAGTAAAGGCTTTCTCTTTGTTTTGGGTTTGATAAAATATTTGTTCGTCCGTTGTCGAGCAATATCACATACATTTCTTCAGGGCCATCTGTTTCATTTGATTTTTTTGGCCCGCTGATAATCGTATTGTAAACTGTTATTTTTTGGCCGGTGCCGTAGGTAGAAAGTAAAGGCCAAAACAATCCCAGGTCAGTAATAGAAGGAATTATTTTTTCGATACCAACAATAACAATATGGGTTTTTGGAAAAGCGGCACTCAACCGTGCATTGCCTTCATTTTCGGTAACCGCTATGCTGCCTGTATCACTTATAATGAAATTGGCCCCGGTTATTCCAATTTCTGCCTGTACATATTTCACTCTTAATTTTTCTCTTGCAACCAGCGTAAGTTCCTCCGGGGTTAATTTAGGATCAGTGCCTAACTTTTCTGAAAAAAGTTTTGCCACATCCTCTTTGCTTTTATGCATGGCTGGTGTAACTATATGATAGGGTGCTTCGCCATCTAATTGTTGAATGTATTCACCAAGATCAGTTTCAACGCTTTCAATATTATTTTTTTCTAAAAAAGAATTCAGGTGGATCTCCTCAGTAACCATACTCTTGCTTTTCACTATGGATTTGCAATCTTTTTCTTTGCAGATATTTAAAATTTCATCCAATGCATCCTGTGCGGTTAATGCCCAAATAAGTTTGCCTCCATTCTTGTAAAAATTCTTTTCAAACTGCTCCAATTGCTGATCTAATGTTTCAATTGCCTTCCATTTTATGTTTTTGGCTCTTTCCCTGGCAAGGTGCAACTCAGTAAACTGGTGTTTACCGGATGGCACAACGGCATTATACCTTCCAATATTAAAATTTATTTTTTGTCGATGATCAAGATCTGCACTTTTGATTGTGCTCTTAGCTTGGAACGTTGCTTCTGTTTCTGTCATTCTTATTAATATTATTTTTCAGCACTTGCAATTCTTTACCAATTTTTGTAAAAGCTTCAATGGCTTTATCAAGCTGCTTCTTCTTATGCGCTGCACTTATTTGAACGCGGATTCGTGCCTGTCCTTTTGCTACAACAGGAAAGAAAAATCCAATCACATAAATTCCTTCATCTAATAATTTCGAGGCAAAATCCTGCGCCAACACAGCATCGTATAACATTATCGGAACAATCGGATGGTCACCTGGTTTAATATCGAAGCCGGCTTCTGTCATTTTTTTCCTGAAATATTTTGTATTTTTCTCGAGCTTATCACGCAACTTGGTAGTTTCGCTGAGCATATCAAACACCGCTATAGAAGCGCCTACAATGCTTGGTGCAACGCTATTACTGAATAAGTAAGGCCTGCTGCGCTGACGAAGCATTTCAATTATTTCTTTTTTACCACTGGTAAAACCACCGCTTGCCCCACCCAACGCTTTGCCTAATGTTCCTGTGATAATATCAATTCTACCCATAACATTCCTATACTCATGTGTGCCCCTGCCGTTTTTACCTAAAAAACCGCTTGAGTGGCTTTCATCTATCATTACAATGGCATCATACTTATCAGCAAGGTCACAGATCAGATCAAGTTTTGCAATGGTGCCATCCATACTAAAAGAGCCATCAGTAACTATTATTCGGCTTCTTGATGTTGCTGCTTCCTTTAACTTAGTTTCAAGGTCCTCTATGTTGTTATGCTCATACCGTAAACGTTGAGCTTTACACAATCTAACTCCATCAATAATACTTGCATGGTTCAGCGCATCTGAAATAATTGCATCCTGTTCTCCAAATAAAGGTTCAAATACACCGCCGTTGGCATCAAAGGCAGCTACATATAATATAGTATCCTCAGTACCTAAAAACTCTGAGATCTTATTTTCAAGTTCTTTATGAATATCCTGGGTGCCGCAAATAAAGCGTACACTACTTAGGCCGTAGCCTCTTTTATCAATATATTTTTTCGCGGCTTTAATAACTTTGGGATGGGAGGATAAACCAAGATAATTGTTGGCGCAAAAATTTAAAACGGTTTTGCCATTAACGGTAATTTCTGCTCCTTGCTCACTGGTGATTATTCTTTCGTTTTTGGAGAGGCCGGCAATTTTAATTTCTTCCAATTCTGTACAAATCCTATCAACAAAATTTGCGTTCATATAACAGTATTTAAGTACGCAAACCTACAAAAGAAAACCCTCTAATCCGATAGCTATCGGATCTCCCTAAAGGGAGACTTACGAAAGGCTAAAGAGAAATGAAAGTGTTTTCAAAACTTGATGAATTAAATTAACTTCAAAAAATTATTAACTAACAAAGTCCTCCCTTTAGGGAGGATTTAGGAGGGTGTAACTTTTTGCTTCAGCTATCCGTATAACTACAAATCAAAGCTTATCAGAGTAATTGTAAATTGCCAATCTAATTTATGACGGAGAAAGAATATAATCAATGTGTAAGCCAGTACGCTGATAATGTTTATCGGTTTATTTTGAAAAATCTCAGGCATAAAGAGGATGCGCAGGATGTAGTTCAGACGGCTTTTGAAAAACTTTGGATCAATAGAGAACAAATTGATAATGATAGAAGTAAATCATATCTTTTTACAGTAGCGTATCATCAGATGATAGATCATATTAGGAAGCAAAAAAGAATAACATTGCAGGATGAATTTAAGGCAGAAACCGGTGTAATTGATAAACAGCTTCATGATGTAAAAAAAATATTGGATGAGGCTTTACTTAAATTGGGAGAAACACAGAGAAGCCTTGTATTGTTAAAGGACTATGAAGGTTACAATTACCAGGAGATAGGAAAAATCACTGGCTTAAGCGAAAGCCAGGTAAAAGTTTACTTACACAGGGCACGCTTGCAATTAAAAACATATTTGGTGAGAAAAGAAAATGTGATATAATTAAATGAACATCAACAGAAACAATTACGAAGAATATTTTTTACTGTATGCGGATAAAGAATTGTCTGCTGAAGAAAAAAGCTTAGTAGAGATGTTCGTTCAACAAAATCCTGATGTGGAAAAAGAGTTTTTAATACTTCAGCAATTAGTGGTAAAACCAGATAATACAATTCAATTTAAAGACAAAAATTCTTTATTAAGAAAAGAAGCACTTACCCCATCTCAGTATATTGATGAAAATAATTACGAAGAAAAGTTTTTGCTATATAATGATAATGAGCTGAGCATATCTGAGAAAGAAGAAATAGAAAATTATGTATTGTCAAACCCCTCTCTACAAAACGAATTTGCTTTATTGCAGCAGATAAAATACCAGGCTGATGAATCAATCGTTTTTCCGGATAAAAGACAATTATATAAAAAGGATGACAGCGTTAGGGTAATACCATTACGTTGGAAGGCTTTAACAGCGGCGATTTTGATAGGTGTAGGATTATGGACTGGTGCAGGCTATCTGAAAAAAGAGAAAACGAAACAGCATATTTCTAAGGAAACTACGCCGAAAGAAAATCCTGATAAACAGATTAAGAAACAGGAAGATGTAAAGAATATTCCGTTGGTGACTTTGGATAGG
>JBBJOK010000291.1:0-3991 GCA_037721545.1 Chitinophagaceae bacterium | reverse complement strand
ATAATTATTTAATGAATGGCATTAACAAAAAATATTTTATCAGAATTATTTTATAAATTGCCCCCTGATTTTTTAATGAAGCCAAATTCTAACGTAAGCAGCCTTTTAAAGCCTTATTTGGTCTCTTTATTATATTCTACCAAAATACATAGTTTAAAAATTTTTAAAAAACCACAAACAGCTTTATGAAAAAAAAATTTCGTGTAGGGGTATGTAAATGGAAAACAATCTGCCTGTATCTTTTCATCAACTTATTTGCGATAAGTGCCATAGCCCAGGTAAAAATAAGCGGCAAGGTAACCGGCAAAGATGGAAATGGTGTTCCCGGTATTTCTGTATTGATTAAAAATACTAATATCGGAACAGCTACGGATGCTGAAGGCAATTATGTTTTAAATGCTCCTCAAAAAACGGGCAATTATGTACTTGAATTTTCAGGCGTTGGATTTAAAACCCGTGAATCATCTGTTAGAGTAGGCAGTGATCAAAATTATTCAGCAGATATTCAATTAATTGATGATGCATTGGGTATGGATGAAGTGGTTATTACCGGTACATCCGCTGGTACAACCAGGCGTCAATTAGGTAGTTATGTAAGCACCGTAAAAGCTGATCAATTAACTAAAGGTGCTTCGGGTAATGTGCTTCAGGCATTACAAGGTAAAACTGCGGGTGCCCAAATCATTCAAAATTCCGGTGATCCTGCAGGAGGAATTTCTGTTAGATTGCGTGGTATTAGTTCAGTATTATCTTCTTCTGAACCTTTGTACATTGTTGATGGTGTTATCGTAAATAATGCTACTAACAGAGTTACGAATACACAAAGTAATTATGATGGAACAAACTTCGTTGGTAGTATTGGCCAAAACCGGATGGTTGATATAAACCCTGCTGATATTGAGCGTATAGAAGTTTTAAACGGAGCAGCAGCGGCAGCAATTTATGGTTCAAGGGCTAATGCGGGTGTAATTCAGATTTTTACCAAGAGAGGTTTATCAGGTGCCCCTCAAATAAATTTTTCTACAAGTGTTACCACCAGCAGGCTGCGTAAAAAGTTAGATGTAAATATGGCGCCCACAAAGTTCGGGGGCTTACCTGATGTACAAACTCAGGATATTTTAACGCCAGCGCTACTTACTACTTCCCCGGTTACACGATATGATTATCAGGATTATATTTTTACAACAGGCTTAGGAACAGATAATAATATATCAATAAGTGGTGGTTCAGATAAAACGAAATATTATCTGTCAGGTTCATACTTTTTCAATGAAGGAATTATTAAGAATACAGATTTTCAAAGGTTTAGTTTCAGGGCAAATGTTGATCAAACTTTAAGCAAAGTGATTAGTGTTAATATGGGATTGAATTATATAAATAGTAGTGCAAATGAAAAACCTGATGGTAACTCTTTTTTTTCTCCTATGAATTCAGTTACAATCATTGGAAACTATCATGATTTATTTACACGGGATGCTAATGGTAATGTAAAAGCAGTTGGTGAAAGAGGCCGTGCAAACCCGGTTTCTGTTATAGAAGATTTTAAACAACGGGAGGAAACCAATCGTATTCTTGCCAGCATGGGAATAAAATTAAAACCTTTTACAGGATTATCTTTTGATTATACTATGGGAATTGATAATTATGGACAAAACGGTACTACCTATTTGCCACCTTTTGCTTATAATGTCAGTACGGCATTTTTTGGTGGTGGCGCTACATTAGATCCTACTTTAAATGGATACAGCAGTACTGGTAATAATCAATTTTTTCAGATCAATCATGAGATCAACGGAACTTACCAATTTAATATTACTGAAGGTATT
The DNA here is from genome assembly GCA_037721545.1 of Chitinophagaceae bacterium. Taxonomy (GTDB): domain Bacteria; phylum Bacteroidota; class Bacteroidia; order Chitinophagales; family Chitinophagaceae; genus Ginsengibacter. Next base: position 2,165 of record JBBJOK010000291.1, on the reverse strand, counting down.
GGCTCCACAACACAAATAGGTTATTCCCAGCAATATGAAAAAAATCGATATTCATTACTTCAGGGTCGGGGATTAGCACCATTCATTCAAACTATAAACGGTGCCAGCACCCCATTGCAAAGTACTGATGAAAGAAGTGAAATATCAGTTTCGGGAGCATACGTGCAGCAAAATTTTAGGATCAAAAATAAATTGTTTTTAACCGGTGCGGTTCGTTTGGATGGTTCTTCGGTGTTTGGAGAAGATCAACGTAACCAGGTTTATTATAAAGCAAGCGGAAGTTATCTTTTATCCGATAATGATTTCTGGCAAAAAAGTATGCCTTTGTGGAATACTTTTAAAGTTCGTGCTGCTTATGGAGAATCCGGAAATTTAACCGGGATTGGAGCATATGATCGTATCAACGCATTTAGCAGCAACTCCTATTTGAGCCGTATCGCTTTGTCAGGAAGTTCACGCCTTGCAAATGAAGGTGTTAAACCGGAAAGACAAAAAGAATTAGAAATCGGCGCCGATATGTCATTTTTTAAAGACAGAATTGGATTACAATTTAATTGGTATCATAAACGTGTACAGGATCTTTTAATCAATAGACAAATAGCTCCTACCAATGGTTTTTCAAGCCTGCTTGATAATTTTGGTTCTTTAGAAAATAAAGGTTTTGAAATAGTTTTGAATGTTTCGCCTATTCGCAAAAATGATATAACATGGGATGTAACTGCCATTTACAATCATAATAGAAATAAGGTGTTGGAAGTTGGTCCTGCATTAACTTTATTTTCAACAAACGGAGGTGCTCCTATCGCATTGTTAGAAGGTTTTCCCGTGGGTATTTATTTTGGAACTTTCTTTGCCCTCGATGGTAATGGAAATATGGTAAAAACTCCAACAGGGCTGGGACAAATTGAAAAAGGAATTCAAAACAGTCCAACTTCTTTTACCGTACAACGTGATGCAGCGGGCTTACCAACAGGAACTACATTGCGTAAAATAATTGGCAATCCAAATCCAGACTACACGGCTTCATTAGTAAATGAATTTGGATTTAAGAAATTAAATCTTCGTGTACAATTAGATGCTGTGCAAGGGTTAGATGTATTTAATGCTGATTTTAGAACAAGACAAGGTGTAGGTAATGGGACGGAAGCAGAAAAAGAGCATTTAGGTATTTATCCAAGAGGTTTTATAAACAGTATTTACCAAATTGAGGAGTGGCGGGTAGAGGATGGTTCTTTTGTAAAATTGCGTGAGGTTTCTCTGGGTTATAACTTTGGCAATTTAAAATTATTTAAAGACTTATCTATAAGTATAAGCGGGCGAAATCTTTTTTCATGGGATAATTACAGAGGGTATGATCCTGAAGTAAATGGTGCAGGTCAAAGCACATTATTGAGAGGGATTGATTTTGGCGCAGTGCCAATACCAAGAACTTTCAAATTTGGAATAACCACTAAATTTTAACCTATTAAAATATTTAAATGAAAAGGCAAATATCAAAATCAATCTTTTATTCTTTACTGTTGCTCGCAACATTGATGCAGACATCCTGCAAAAAGAATTTTGTTAATCCTTCTGCAGTACCTTCTGATCAGGCATTTAGTTCTGCCCAGGCTATGACAGGTGTAGTTATCGGCCTGCAACGTTTATATACTGCTGGCAGGGGAAGTTCATTGTATAATCGTATTGCTTTAGATGGATTATTAACCAATCAATTAGTTGTTTTAAATCAGGGTAATACTTCTGAATTTCAATTGCAGTTAGGCGCAGGCTCGGTAGATGGAACCAACACCATTTTAGGAGGATTATTTACTACAAGTAATAAAATTATTTTTGATGCAGATAATATCATTACTAGTGCAGGTACCCTTGGTGATAAGAACTATGCAAGTGGTTTAATTGCTTATGCCACTATATTTAAAGCATTGGCATTAGGTGATCTTGCCATGTTTTTTGAAAAAGTTCCGGCAAGTAATGGTCAAAATGTAACTTTTGTAGATCGTATGCAAGGCTTTACCAGAGCAATTACAGCCATCGATAATGCATTAGCGGGTATTACTACTAATCCTATTTCGTCTGCATTTGTAACCAATCTTCCGGCAGGAGTTGATATACGGAATACGCTTCAAGCTTTAAAAGCGAGGTATTCATTATTTATTGGTAATTAT
>JBBJOK010000290.1:0-4001 GCA_037721545.1 Chitinophagaceae bacterium | reverse complement strand
ATAACATATTCTTCAGCATTCTCTAATTGTATTTGAAAATATCTCTTCTTATCGGTATGGAAATCATACATAGCTTATTCGTTAGATTCCGCTTACTTCAGCCAGGTCCAATTCAACTTTTAAATTATCAATAATAAAATCCTGACGGGAGGGAGTATTTTTCCCCATATAATACTCAAGCAATTGTTGAATGTGAACATCAGGCAACAGCATTACGGGTTGCAACCGAATATTTTCACCAATAAAAGTTCCAAATTCATCCGGAGATATTTCACCCAACCCTTTAAACCTCGTTATCTCTGGCTTGCTGCCTAATTTTTTTACTGCAGCCTGCTTTTCATTTTCATCATAACAATAAATAGTTTCCTGTTTATTACGAACTCTAAAGAGCGGTGTATCTAAAATATACACGTGACCATTTTTTACAAGATCAGGAAAAAATTGAAGGAAGAAAGTCATTAGTAATAATCGAATATGCATGCCATCTACATCAGCATCTGTTGCAAAAACAATATTGTTATAGCGCAACGTTTCGTAACCCTCCTCAATATTTAATGCATGCTGCAACAAATTAAATTCTTCATTTTCATACACTACCTTTTTGGTAAGCCCAAAACAATTTAGAGGTTTTCCCCGTAAGCTAAAAACAGCCTGTGTTTCAACATTTCTTGATTTTGTGATAGATCCACTTGCACTATCCCCTTCTGTAATAAAAATGGTACTCTCTTTTTGTTTCTCAATGATTGCATCTTTATTTTTCCCTTCGGCTATATCATTTAAATGAAAGCGGCAATCCCTTAATTTTTTATTATGAAGATTGGCTTTTTTGGCTCTTTCATTTGCAAGTTTCTTTATACCTGCTAAATCTTTTCGTTCTCGTTCATTTTGTTCGATCCTCTTTTTTAAGGCTTCCGCAACAGAAGGATTTTTGTGCAGAAAATTGTTTAATTCTTTGCCCAGAAAATCGCCTATAAAATTCTTTACGCTTTGCCCGCCTTCAAACATTATTTGTGAACCCAACTTTGTCTTAGTCTGGCTTTCAAAAACGGGTTCCTGAACCCTTACACTTATTGCTGAACAAATACTTCCCCTAATGTCAGACGGATCATAATCTTTTTTATAAAACTCCCGGATCGTTTTTACCAACCCTTCTTTAAAAGCTGCTAAATGTGTTCCCCCCTGAGTAGTAAATTGCCCATTTACAAAACTGTAATATTCTTCACCATACTGGTTTTCATGGGTTATAGCTACTTCAATATCTTCCGCTTTTAAATGGATTATAGGATAGCGTAATTCATCTTCATTTGTTTTACGTTGAAGTAAATCAAGCAACCCATTTTTACTTACATACCTTTTTCCATTGCAATTAATTACAAGGCCGGCGTTTAAAAAACAATAATTCCAAAATTGATTGTCTAAAAAATCAGGTAAATAATGGTAATGTTTAAAAATTTGTTCATCAGGAGTGAATGAAATTTCGGTTCCATTTTCTTCCGTAGTTTTTTCTTCCTTCTGATCAGAAATTAAAACCCCTTTTTTGAATTCAGCAGTTTTTTGTTTGCCCTCCCTGTATGCCGTTACTTTAAAATATTCGCTCAAAGCATTTACGGCTTTTGTACCCACTCCATTCAGTCCCACACTTTTTTGAAAGGCCCGGCTATCATATTTAGCACCCGTATTAATTTTGCTTACCACATCTACCACTTTGCCCAATGGGATACCCCGCCCATAATCCCGCACATGTACAGATTTATTTTTGATACTTACGTCTACATGCTTTCCAAAACCCATTGTATGTTCATCAATACAATTATCTATAACCTCTTTTAATAAAACATAAATTCCATCATCGGGGCTGCTACCATCGCCCAGCTTACCTATATACATTCCGGGGCGCAGGCGTATATGCTCTTTCCAATCAAGACTTTTGATGGATTCTTCATTATAATCGAACAGGTTTTTTTTCTCTGCCATTTTCTATTCCGGTTAATTATGTATATGTGCAAATTTAATTAAAGGTTACTAAGGCACATTTTTTCAAATTAACCAACTGTGTATAAGTTTAGCGGTCTTAATCATTTTAACCACTTTATGAAATGCTATATATTTGAATTTCTATTTTAAAAATTAAATATGAAAAAAATTGTTCTGCTGTCATTTATATATTTATCTATTGGATTAATAAGTTGCAAAAGCAAAGATCCTAAGGAACTGATTGTTAATAAATGGAAAATTAAAGACATAGAAATTCCGAATATGCCTCTGCCGGATACAACAAAAGCTTCATTAATGAAGGGAACGCTACAATTTACCCAAGATGGGAAAATGATACGCACCGGAATGGGGAAAAATCAATCAGGAACATACACACTTAGCGACGATGGGAAAAATTTATTTGTAATGGTGAATGGGAAAACAGAAACTAATGAGATAAAAGAATTAACCACATCAAAGCTGATTCTTATTGATAAAACCAATAATAGCAAGCTCACAGTAGTTCCCCGGTAATATTGAACCTGCATACGTACCAGTTGATAAAAGGTCGGAGATTTTTATAAATTTTGGTTCATTGTTTGCGGGACTCATACTTAATCATTTTTAACCATAAAATTTATTAAACAATGAAACTTACACGAATTCTAGCATCTTTGATCTTAGCACTCTCATTATTTTTTGTCAGTTGTGGCCCGAAAGACGATGACATTAAAGCTTCTGTAGAAAACAAAATCCAGAAAGAAAACAATATGACCGGTATTACTGCCACTGTAAATGATGGAGTAGTTACATTGAGCGGAGAATGTCAAAACGAAGCAGCCAAAGCCAAATGCACTGAACTTGCCCAAAGTGTAAAAGGAGTTAAATCCGTAACAAATAATTGTACTGTAATGGCAATGCCTGTACAAGTAAGTCCTGACGATGCTTTACGCCAGGGGGTGATGGACGCCACAAAAGATCACCCAGGTGTTACAGCTATGGTGAACGGTGGAGTAGTTACTTTAACGGGAAATATCAGCAGGGATAAACTTCCTATGTTAATGCAATCAATAAATGGATTACAACCCAAGCAGGTTTTAAATCAATTAACCATTAAATAAATTAAAAAATATGTCACTACAGGAAAAATATAAACAATTAATAGATGCTGCTACTACCTCAGGTATGAATGTAAGAGAGCAGGACAATATTCTTTATATAAATGGGGAAGCAACAAATGGAGCAACCAAAGACAACTTATGGAACATTTATGGGCAAATAGATCCTGACTTTCGGGCATCAGATGTTGTAATGGATGTAAATGTAAACGATACAATGGCGGGTTCTAAGGTAAAAGTGAATACAGATAAAACTAATTTAAATATTAGAAAAGGGCCTGGTACAGATCAACCAATAGTTGGTAAAGCCGCAAAAGATGAAATGGTTACTTTGATAAGCAAAACAAATGATCAGTGGTGGCTGGTAAGAACAGATGCCGGTGAAGAAGGTTATGCTTACGCGGAATATCTTACTTCATAAAAATTACAAATTACAAACGTAGGGCTGCCTGGTGGGCAGCCTTTTTTATTTTCTATTTTGTGAATGAGACTTTATAAAATCAGATACTAAATAACTTATTAACTTTCCTGTACTCACATTTTCTTTATTATCATCGCATTTAGTTGCGCCTTCACAAATATGCAGATAAGCAACTTTGGCATCTGTGGCAACAAAGTTTAAATACTGCCTTGCGTGCAATGGGGAAATGCCGCATGGGGTTATTGCACTGCTCAATGTATTTTCAATGCTGTCAAGATCAAGTTCAATTCCCGTATAGGTTTCTTCAGTAAAGCCCGTAGCCCGTGCTACTGCCTGAATAAAATTTCTTTTCTCATGGATAAAAATATCCTCAAAAGAAACAAAATCAATAAAAGGATTATCCATTAAATCTATCAATACATTTTGTTGCAGGTAATTTTCATGTAAGCCAAGAATGCAATATTTATTTAAATAACCATCTTCATCAG
>JBBJOK010000289.1:0-4009 GCA_037721545.1 Chitinophagaceae bacterium | reverse complement strand
ATTGATTTTTGAAATCGATTTTGAAATTCACTGAGAGATTGGCGACAAATGCCACAAGGGCTTACTGGTGAATTGCTTTCTCCTTTTAAATTATTGTAGGTTATTGCCATGGTTTCAATGGCAACTCCTGGATGATTAGAAGCTGCTGTTGATAACAAACTTCTTTCAGCACATATCCCAGCCGGATACGAAGCATTTTCCTGGTTAGTGCCAGAAACTATTTCACCATTTATTAGTTTAGCTACAGCACCCACCTGAAAATTAGAATAAGGCGCATAAGCAAATTGTGTTACCGAACGGGCTTCGGATAAAAGAAATGCATCGCTCTCATTTAGTTCATCGCTCGATTCATAAACTTCAATTGTAAATTTTAATTCTTCTTTTACCATTATGCAATGTAAGAAAAATCGAAAACATTATGTAATCAACGAATGGTAGTGAACATACGTTTCCACCTCGGCCCCTTTTCCCAACTAAACCATATTAGTGTTGCTTTACCCACAATGTGATCTTCCGGTACAAATCCCCAAAAGCGGCTATCCAGTGAATTGTGCCTGTTATCACCCATCATCCAGTAATAATTCATTTTAAAAGTGTACGTGGTGGATTCTTTATCGTTTATAAAATATTTGCCACCTCTTTCCTCAAATTTATTTCCTTCATAAACACTTATGCTTCGCTGATAAGTGTTTACATTATCCGGAGTTAAAGAAATGGTTGCCCCTTTTTTTGGAATCCAAACAGGGCCAAAATTATCAACTGTCCATTGCCGTTGTGTATTGTAATATGGAAACAATTGAGCCTCGGGTGGGTAAGGAATAGAAATGATACTTTTTACATTAGGCAATTTTGACACTTTATCTTTTTCAGAAGGCGTCATATTAATGTTGTACGAACCTGCACCTGTATTCATAAATTCCATTAAAGCAGGGTCTGTATGAATGCCAAACTCCTCTAATTGTTCTTCGTTTAACATGGTGCCATCAGTAGCAACAATAAAATTTCGTTCAGAAGCTTTTGGGAATGCTTCAGCAACACCATTAATATAAACAACGGTGCCTTTTACTTGTAATGTATCTCCTGCAATAGCAACACATCTCTTAATAAAATTCTCCCGTTTATCAACCGGGCGAATAATAATATTATCGCCATACAAATCCCAAACCCTGGTTCTTGCATCATCTTGACTTATGTTATCAACAGCCATTCTATCACGAATCGCTTCATAATAAGTTCTCTTTGAGCCAAAATTCTCTTCATCATTTATCAGCGTATCATTCACAGGAAAATTAAAAACCACAACATCATTCCGCTTTATCGGGCTTGCAAACCAACGGGTATAAGGGATTTTGATCCACTCAACATAAGACTTTGAATTCACTCCGGGAATGGTATGATGCACAAAAGGCATTGCCAGAGGAGTGTTTGGAATCCTGGGACCATAACTAAATTTGCTTACAAAAAGATAGTCGTTAACAAGCAATGTTTTTTCCATTGAAGGAGTTGGTATAACATATGCTTCAAAAATAAAAGTGCGAATAAGTGTGGCAGCCACAATTGCGAAAACCGCCGCATCAACCCATTCCCTTGCAGCGGATTTTTTATAGTTTTTCACAACAACTTCACCGGCATATCTTTCATTTTTAGAAAAACCTAAATATGGAAAATAAATAAAAGGAATAAAAACTGTTGCAGCATGTGAGAGTACAGAAAATCTTCCAAAATGTTCAACAAACTTTATTAGTATCCATATGATAACAAAAAAACCAGCAACAGGAATGAATTGCAAAAAGAACCATATTTTACCAAGCTTCATTTTTTGCACCATGCACCAGGTATTATAAAAAGGAATAAATGCCTTCCATCCTGCAATGCCTGCCTTCTGAAACATGCCATACAAGCCTATCAGAGAAGATAATAATGCAATAAGAAATAAGAGGAAACCTATACTCATGTACAATGTTTTAGTGCGGGCAAATGTACTGTATTAAATGAGTTAGCAGAAAACCGTTGGAAAATACTTATCATTAGTTTAACAATGCAAAAAATTATTTGAACCCCGACTTAAGGTATCAAAAAGATTAACTGGAATAATTAAATTTTTCAAGTGCTAACCTGATCATACAGGGGCTGACGTAAAACATATAATTTTCATTTCAAAGTTCACGTTTATGTGCAATAAGAATATTGTTTATGCATTCATTTATTTCACTACTTCGGTTAAGTATCATTAAATGTCCACCATTTTGAATTGTATGATCAGGCTTAATTTTTTTTATGGAAAAGATCCTGTCTTTTGTTCCATGAATGTGAAAAAGGTTTTTGGGTGTCGTGTTATTCTTCCAATTTAAAATAACGTTTACCGCCCAGTTGGAATACGCTAGATTTAAGTTTTTTCGGTAATTGTTTACCAGTACTTTTTCCTCATTGGTAATAACACCAAGATTATAATTTTGTATAGGTTGAAGTATCTTATACGACCGCATAGGAAATAACGTATTAAGTTTTAGTTTGCCGGAAACCTGCATCCAAAAAGGCATTTCTGCAGTAGATTTAATGCTTGAGATGATTATGATCAATGCAGTTTGTATTTCCCTGGCAATTTCTATACACATTATACCTCCAAAAGACACACCTATTAGTATAGGATTGGGATGATCAATTTGTGCAATTATTTTTTTTGCATACGAATTAATGCTTTCATTTTTTTCAGGAATTATCCATTTTACAAAATGGATTTCATAACCCGGCAAGAAGAATTTGGAAAATAGCCTTTCATCAGCACCAAAACCGCTTATGCAATAAATATGCTTCACTTTGAATTGTTGAATTATTTTATAGCTAAATTGTTAATTAGCTGACCAATATATCGCCTTCAATATATCGTCTTTTATCAATTAAACAATTTACCATTTAACCATTCAACTATTTCCTTGGCAATACAAAATTTTCAACATCTTCAGCTAAGATGGTTTTTCCGGACAGAATGATAAGGCGTTCAACAACATTTCTCAATTCCCGTATATTCCCGCTCCAGTTATGTTTTTGAAGCGCTTCTGTTGCACTTTTATCAATTAATTTTTTTGGTTGTCCATATTCAGTTGCAACATCTTCTAAAAATTTTGCAACAAGTAAGGGTATATCTATTAACCTATCATTTAAGGAAGGAACATGCATAATAATTACACCTAACCTATGGTATAGGTCAAGCCGAAAATTCTTTTGTTCCACTTCTTGCAATAAATCTTTATTGGTAGCTGCAATTACCCTTACGTCCACTGTAATATCTTTATCAGCGCCTACCCTGGTTATTTTTGCTTCCTGCAATGCTCTCAAAACTTTAGCTTGTGCGTTAATACTCATATCACCTATCTCATCTAAAAATAAAGTGCCGCCGTTCGCCTGCTCAAATTTTCCAATACGTTGTTTTACGGCTGAAGTAAATGAGCCCTTTTCATGCCCAAATAATTCGCTTTCAATTAATTCCCCAGGGATAGCTGCACAATTTACTTCAACCAATGGCCCTGAGGAACGGTTACTTTTTTCATGGATCCACCTTGCCACTAATTCCTTACCAACACCATTGTCCCCTGTTATTAAAACCCTGGCGTCAGTTGGGGCAATTTTATCAATAGTTTCTTTTATTTTTTTTATAGGAGCTGATTCGCCGATTATTTCCTGGGTTTTAGTTACTCTTCTCTTAAGCACCTTTGTTTCTGCAACTAATGTTGTTCTATCCATAGCATTCCGCAAGGTTATCAGCATGCGATTAAGATCCGGCGGTTTAGATATATAATCAAAAGCGCCTTTTTTAACTGCCTCAACAGCAGTCTCAATATTTCCGTGCCCGCTGATAATAATTATTGGAACATCCGCATTTATTTGTTTTGCTTTTTCTAAAAATTCTATTCCATCAAGTTTCGGCATTTTGATATCGCATAAAACGAGATCATAAGCTTTTTCTTTAAATTTTTTTAGGCCTTCCTCTCCATCACCGGCTTCGTCAATC
>JBBJOK010000288.1:0-4009 GCA_037721545.1 Chitinophagaceae bacterium | reverse complement strand
TTTCAAACAGTTTCAAGATGCGTTTGTATTCATCTGTCCAACTGCTGGGTTCAGTAAAGGCATGATCTTCTAATGGATAAACAGCAAGCTCCCAATTTTCTTTTTTTAATTCTATAAGCCGTTGCGTAAGTCTTACAATATCCTGAAAATGTACATTTACATCTACCATGCCGTGGCACATTAGTAAAGCACCTTTTAACCCTTCAGCAAAATAAATTGGAGAGCTTTGTTTATATGATAGTGAATCAGTGTATGGTTCATTTAAAATGTTGGAGGTATACCCATGATTGTAATGTGCCCAGTCTGTTACAGAACGCAATGCCGCACCTGCTGCAAAAACATCTGGTTTTGTAAACATGGCCATTAACGTAATAAATCCACCATATGATCCACCGTAAATTCCTATTTTTTTTGGATTGATGCCATATTTTTCAACCAGCATTTTTGCACCATCTATATGGTCACTTAAATCTTTTCCACCCATATGCCTGTAAATACCTGTACGCCATTTACTCCCATAACCTGCACTTCCCCTGTAATCAATATCTAATACAGTATACCCTTTGTCAGCTAACAAATTATGAAACATATATTCCCTGAAATATCCACTCCACCATTTGTGTGCATTTTGTAGATAGCCTGCGCCATGTACAAAAATCACAGCCGGCTTATCAGGGTGAGGATTTGCGGGCTTGTACAATCTTGCATGTACCATTGCTCCGTCTTCTGCACTAAAAGTTATTATTTCCGGATCACGCCATGGATATGATTTGAAAGCTTCGGTTTGAGCTTTAGAAGTTACCTGGTTGTGCTTTCCGTTTATTTTATTTTCTTGTAGATAAAGCTCCCAGGGTTTGTTGGTGTAAGAATGTATATCTGCAAGAAATTTTTCGTCCGGAGAAAGAACAACCTGATGAGCGCCTGCCTTCGTTGTGAACTTTTCCATTGTACCGCCATCTACTGACATGCGATAAAAATGCTGCTCACCTGGATGAACTTTGTTTGCAATGAAATAGAAATGTTTTTTATTAGCTGACAATCTTACCTGTTGAATTTCAAAATTGCCTGTAGTAAGTTGATTTTTTTGCAAAGTATTGATATCAATTTTGTTCAAATGAGAATACCCGGAAGCCTCACTTTGATACCAAAAAATATTATCATTTATCCATCCGGAAATGTTCGGGCCGCTTATACCGAGGCCACTAATCCATGCTTCATTACGCTGCCTGTCCAGTAAAGTAAGTTTTGTTGTTGCCGCATCCAGTAACATTAACCATCTGTCCTTATTATCCTGCGAACGAATGTCAACCACAGCTTTGGTGCCGTTCTTATTCCATAGGGGTGATGAAATAGTTACACCCCTTGCTGCATTTTTATTTTTAGACGAATCTCTTGCCGTAGTATCTTTTACAACTTTTTTTATAGAAAAATCCGGAAGGTCTTTGATGCCGGTTAACTGGTCGGTTTTTACAACCAGTAATGTATCTTTCTCTCTGTCGTAAACAAAAAATTCACTGCTTTGTAATGCTGCACCAACCTTTGTACGTGCTTGTATATCCTGGGTATATCCACTTTCTGTAACATAATTAGGAACAATCGCCGTCTTTGCATTTGTAGCAGGTTTGGATAGCCTGAATGTCACGAACCTGGCAGTTGGGCTGATGTTTATATTCGATAAAAGTTTGTCCTCATAATAAATTATTCTTCCTTCATTTTCTTTTGTCCTTAATTTCATAAGGGCTTCGGCGCTATCTTTTTTTGCTTTACGTGTTCTTAATACTTCAAAATATTTAAGTTGATCTTCTTTAAGCCATTTTTCCTGAGCATTTAAATTTTCTTTCGGGGGCGCTGTCCCTCTTTGAAAATTAGTAAGCTGAACAGTAGTGCCGGAAAGTATTTCCCATGTATATAAATTTTGATTTCGTGCAAATGCTATCCGTGTATCGTTCATAACAAACACCGGATTACTTTCTACATCTGTGGTTTGTGTGATACGTATTTCCTTTCCTGTTTTTTTGTTGATGTAAAAAATATCGCCCTCACGGGAGTAAGTGTATGCACTGCGATCTGCATTATAAATAACAGCTTCTGCAGAAACATTTTGTTGCTGCATTTGGTAAGATGCTTTTTGCGGCACAAGATTATCAGGACTGATAAAATAAAGTGAGTCCGAAGTTTTACTATCCGGGTTCCAGTTAAAGAATAGGTATTTGCCGGTATGGCTCCAGTAGGGTGATGAAGGGGATGTGCCTATCCATTTAGGATCCCGCATAATAAGGTCCACAGTTAGTGAATCTATTTTAGATTGGCTTATCGCATTCGCAGAAATAAAAATCAATATCCCGAAAAATATTTTATTCATATGTATGTTTAGAAAGTTAGGTATAGCAAGTAAGATGATCGCCTGGTGGTTAAGATTTATGTTTGAAATAAAGTTAGCTAAGTTTATTTTGTGAAAATGCTGTAATTTTTTCCTTGTTTTAGTATGGTGAATAAGGTTAAGAAGGAAAGTTTTAGGCAATGTTTTTTATCCAGTTGGTAGTTGTTCTTAAAAGCTCGTCTAATTCCTTGCTTGTGTTTTCAAAAGGGTGTTTTGTATTAAAGGTGTGGGTAGCATCAGGAATGATTTTTAATTGTGCATTTTTATTTGAATCCTTTATCCATGAAAATAAATCTTCGGCATGATTTACAGGAACAGCTTCATCATTAGCTCCGTGTATAATGAGAATAGGAATATCAAGTGATTGAATGGCATGTTTCACATTCCAGTTTGTTTCACACTTTAATATTTCTTGTAAAAATTCAAATCCCTGTGGAAGTTCCTGTTTGGTTCTGTTATTCTTTTTAAAATAAACGCCGGCAGTTGCCCACTCTTTAAGCATTGTTGCCGGCCAAAAATCTAAAGTTTTAACTGTGCTTACTAAAATTAGCCCATCAATTTTTATATTTTCCTTAATGGCTTTAATTGCTCCGAAAATTGTTGGCACTCCTCCTAAACTATGGGCAAACAAAAATATTTTCGAATGATCGTTAAATTCTTTTTTTGAATTTTGTAGAACACATAACAGGTCTTCTGTTTCCAGCCTCATACAATTTTGTTCATATTTTTCAAGGTCTTCAAAAGTATCAGCATCTCCAATTACCCCACCATGGCTAAAATTGAAGCTGAAAGAAGAGATACCTTGGTGATATAGTTTTTGTTGTATGTGAGGGAACATTCCATAATTATAAAAGCCATTGTGCCCATTTATAATAATAGCCAATGGTGAGGCTGTCCCGGCATTAATATATATTCCTTCTGCCGTTCCATTTGTATGTTGAAAAGAGACTATTATATTTTTCATCTAGTGCCTTTTGAATCTCCTATTTTATAAAACAGTGAGATTACTTTAAGTTTTAATATGATAATTTTTTTTCAAAACAGATACTATTCTCTACATCTGTATATTGACCGTAGTTGTCTATAATTTTATAACCACTTTTTTTGTAAATCGCAATTGCTTCCGGGTGTTTTTTGCCAATTTCAAGAATGCACTTTGCAAAGCCCAATTCCGAAGCCCATTTTTCTAACGCTGATAAAATTTTAATGGCAATTCCTTTTCCTCTTTCTTCAGGAACAACATACATTCTCTTTACTTCCATCTCATCAGGTGAATATTGTTTAATTGCTCCACAACCTATTGGGTTCTCATTTTCATACGAAACAACCGCATATTTTATAACGTCTATCATATTAAACTGTGCATAGAAAGAGTGGTCATCTCCATCTTTTTCTGCCAGGTCAGCATCCAGTTTTTTAACTAGTTCAATAAAATCTTTATGATGAGAATCTGTCCTGATGATTTGAAACATCTTGTAATATAAATACTTTGTTTTATTTGAAAAATTTAGGTATAGTATGTAGACCTGATTTTTTATCTTTGGCATGAATTTTTATGCTGGTAATTAAAAAATATAACGTTATGAAAAAAATTATTGCATTATCATTTGCCGCCACATTATTGCTGGC
>JBBJOK010000287.1:0-4029 GCA_037721545.1 Chitinophagaceae bacterium | reverse complement strand
CAAGGACGAAAAGTAGCTGAGAATATTATTGCAACGCTAAAGTTTAAGAAATAATATACTGCTGTGTATTATAAAATGCTATCGCCAAAATTGCAACAGCTGGACATTAGCAATGATTGCCGAATGCCGAGTGTTGCATTCAGAAAACAATTAAAAAAGGTGAATTAAAACGGTACCGTTTTGCAAAAAAAATTTACAAACCCTGCACTGGTAATGAAGTTAATGGCAAGGCTGTTTTAAGTTGATAATTAAAATTATATCCGAGATTGGATGTTAATGATAATCCTGATACGCAAATACTAAGCTGTTAGCTTCGTGAATTGAATACTTCCATTACTACCTGCTTATATAAACGGCCTATCGGAATTTCTGTAGTATTTACCTGCACCGATAACCCATTGTATCCGGAAATTTTATCCATCGATATCATATAAGAGCGATGCACTCTGAGGAACTTGTGATCTGATAAAAGATTTTCCATTGAAGTGATGGATTGTTTAACCAAAAGATTTTTGCCACTTGTTAGAAAAACTTTTATATAATCTTTCCAGCTTTCTATATAAACGATTTCATTTATAAAAACCTTTTGCATGTTCTTGTCCACTTTCAAGTACACAAAAGCATCGCTATTGGGTTTGTATTCGGTTATTTGATTGACCGGTTCATGCCCAATTAATTTTTTAACTTTGGTAACGGCTTTTAAAAAGCGTTCAAATGAAACAGGTTTTACCAAAAAATCTACTGCATCCAATTCATACCCTTCTACCGCGTAATCTCTAAAAGCAGTAACAAAAATCACTTTCGGGGGGTGAGATAAATTCTTTAAAAAATCAGTGCCGAGTATCTTAGGCATTTTAATATCAAGAAAAATAAGGTCAACCGTTTTTTGATGCAATACATCCAGGGCATCAATAGCATTTCTGCATTGAGCCACAATTTCCAACCCATTGAGATGAGAAATATGGGATTCCAAAACTTTTAAGGCGGGTGGTTCATCATCCACCAGCAAACAGCGAAGTTTCATGAAATAACTTTTTTAGCATTTTGTAAATAAACAATAGAAGCCGAAGGCTTTTCCAACTTATTGTTCATTAACTCAATCAATAAAGAAACTACAAAAAAATCTCCTTCATCCTTTAATTTTAATTCATGTTTATCGGGATATAAAAATATTAGCCGCTTTTTTATATTTTCAATTCCTATACCTTTTTCACTAAGAGGCACAAACTCATTTTTACTGTTTACGATTTTACATTTTAATTGCTGGTCTTTTACGCTTACATCCATACTTAACCATGGTTTTTCCAATTGTTCTGATGTGCCGTGCTTAAATGCATTCTCTAAAAAAGGAAGCAATAAAAGGGGCGTTATCTGTTTATTTTGTACATCCCCTTCAACGTTCAATGATATTTCAATGTTATCGCCATATCGCTCCTTTTCCAGGTCAATATAATTTTTCATTACTTCTAATTCCTTTTCAAGGGATACTAAATCTGCTTTACACTCGTAAAGCATATAACTAAGCAGGGAAGAAAGTTTTAAAATCATTCCCGGTGTCTTTTTTGAGTTTTCCAGTGAAAAAGAATAGATATTATTTAAGGTATTAAAAAGAAAATGCGGATGCACCTGTGCTTTCAATAATTGTAGCTCAGCTGTTGTTTTCTCTTTATCTGCCTGCATCCATTCCTGCTGTTTTTTTACCCAATATCTAAATAACACGATCATGCTTGCAATGCCCGCGGTTGTGGTCATTTTTAAATAACTTGCCGTTGCCCAGGAGTTTTTAACGATACTCTCAAATCCTATGTACTCCTGTATAGGTATAAAAATATAAGCTCTAAAAAGATAATTAAGAAAAAAGCCTGCAATAGGCCAGATTAATATAAGTAAGGCAAATTGTAAATACTTTCCCTTCAGTAAAAATTTTGGTAGCACCCAATAAATAAGTGGATAGCAAAATAACATACTCACGGGTACCCACAGTAAGCCATTTAAAAGCTTTCTCGAGAAACTATAATCTAAATTTACCCATACGAAAGTAAATATGACGATCTGGAATAACCAAAATACTATATGCCGCCACACACGGTATTTTGATGAAAACACAAAATCATTAGGATTATTAATGTTTAATTGATAGTGCATATATGCAAAGTAAGAATTTAGCACGGCTTGCATTACTCTAAAAACAGCAAAAAAGACCAACTACATTTTTTTACGACAAACAGCAGAATATAAATAACCAAAACCATTTGTTTGTTTTCGGTGCTTTATTTCTAAAGCTTCTTCCATTAAGCGATTACACATATGAAACGCTTTTGTGTGTATCTACCTTGGCAGTAAATTAAAACATCACACTTAAACTAATTTTTATGTATTCAAAATTATCACACATCATTTGCCTGATCGTTATTGTATGCCTTTTTTCAATTAGTTCATGCAAAAAGACGGATTTGGTTGAGCCTGAAGCGAAAAAAGTTTTTATCAGCAACCTCATTCAGCTCTACGCTGGCATCAATGACCCGACAAACGAAGGCAGCACGCTGGTACTAGCTCCGGGCACTTACCGGCTAAATCCTGATTTTCCTAACGCCGGTCGGCTTGAGTTGAGACACAACATGTCGCTGATTGGGCAATCGGGGAATGCCAGTGCGGTGGTTATTGATGTATCCGGTTTACCTGGTACGTCCTATGTAGTTGCCCCCACGCCTACTTATCCTTTGGAACTCAGGACAGCCCCCATTCGAATCGGCAATGGTTACAATGCTATTGAATGGATCACGTTCACTAATGATCCTTCAAACATCATTCGCGCCATGATAATGACAGATATTGTGGCAAAGCAAAATGCCTCTGATCCGGCGCCGCTTGCGCAGGTGCGCATTGCGCATACAATTATTAAAAACAGCAGCATTGGCCTCAATATCCTGAACCGGGATGCTGTATCAGATGGCAGAGTGCTGGAAGCAGAAATAGAAAACAATGAAATTCTGGAAAACACACAACCGCAATTCGGGTCGGGTGTGCAGATACAAAATAGCCAGGGAGTAATTGGTGCGCTTATCAAGGTAAACCTGAGAGGAAATTACATACACGGTAACATGCAGGGACTGAATCTGTTTAATACCTCTTCAGGAGGAAACAACAGAATCATTGGTCGCTCAATTTCCGACAGACTCGAAGACAACGGATTGGGTCTTCTCTTAACCGCAGGCCTTAATGTAGCGGGAGGTGCTGAAAGGGTGACGGGGAATTCGATCAATTTTGAAGCAGACGGAACGTCTATCCGTAACAATGGCAATTTACCGGCCCCGCTGACTAACAGTTTTGCACTCAATAACTATATTGTAGGAGGTGTATTTATAAATGGTGGAAATGTCGGTAAGATAGGGAATAGCAGGGGCGTTCCCGGTACAGTCGGTAGCAATACAGTTGAAGCCGTACTTAAAGATTGCCGGATAGAAAACAATTTGGGCAGTAGCCAGATCAATGTTTTTGGCGCATATTCTAATCTTACTCCTATTCCGGCAGGTTCATATAATAATGCCCTTTTAACTTTAATAGGCATAAGCAAAAATGCTTCAGTAAATGCTGTTACCAGTTTTCCTTTTGAACCGGCAGTAACAAACACCGTAACAGTCAAATAAGTACCAAACCACCACAGAAGGCAGGCAACACAATGTTGTCTCCTTTCTTGTTTCTGAATTTACATGAACGTCAAGAACATTTTTAAGTGTTAGGTTATGAAATGCTGTTGCGTTTATTCACTAGTCAGACATTTTTACGGTGGGTAAATAATTACAATATTCCGGCAGTCAGGAGTTAAGATATTCCTCAAGTGACTTTATTATTTCTTCAAGGAAAGGTAAATTGGTTGTGAGTAGTTCATCTTATTTTAATCTTTATTTGTAAATTTATTTAGATAAAACTGCTGCATTGCCAATTTTTAAAAACATAACCGCCCTTGCTTCATGTTTTTTCCTGTTTATGCAAATAATACATGCACAGGAAACAAACACTTATGTCTCA
>JBBJOK010000032.1:14341-15679 GCA_037721545.1 Chitinophagaceae bacterium | reverse complement strand
ACAATGCTGCCTATCGCTATCCACAAGGTAAATTTGTGCGGATGTATTTTTTTTCTTTGCTCTGTCATCACTAATTCCATAAATTAAATTAATTTGAAAAACGTAACATCCTATGCCTTATCAAACAATAATGCCAGCAACACAATCATCAAATAAAAATAGGAGCTGAACATTACCTTTCTTGCGGCAGCTACATCCATTTTAAAAAACAATATCACACTTACAAACACCATCCATAAATTACAGGCAAGCAATATCCACATAGATGTAACCCCACTTATTTTAAAATAATACGGAAGCATGCCTACCGGTATCATTAACATTGAATAAATAACCGTTTGAGCTGCCGTAAATTTTGTTGGCCCCGTTTTGCTTGGCAATAATTTAAATCCTGCATTAGAATAATCTTTATGTGCTACCCAGGCAATTGCCCAAAAATGGGGAAACTGCCATAAAAATTGTATGGCAAATAATATCCATCCGCCAATGCTAAATTCATCAGCACCCGCTACCCAACCTATTAAACAAGGCAAGGCACCAGGAAATGCTCCAACCAAAACAGAAACAGAATTTATTTTTTTTAATGGAGTGTAAATAAATGCATATAAAAACAAGCTAAATAAACCCAGCATTGCACTGGCAAAATTGAAATAATACCACATTGTTAAAACACCGATAAGTCCTGTTATCATTGCAAACACGTACGCTTCGTTTTGTGTCATTCTTCCAGATGCAACAGGGCGGCTGGCTGTTCTTTTCATTAATGCATCAGTATCCTTTTCCACTGCCTGGTTAATTGCATTGGCTGAACCGGTTATAAGCATCCCCGCAATTAATAATAAAAGAACTGAAACAAGATCAAACTTTACATTGGGCACTAGCAAATAACACACAACACAACTAAACACCACCATAAAGCTTAAAGTGAACTTTATCAGTTGAAAATAATCTTTCACCTTGCTCGCTAAAGCAAAGGATGCTGATGTGGTTAACCCGGGTGCCTCTTTATTCATTGCAATCAAAATAATCGTATTTAAAATGCCCCGATTGTAATCAGGGCAAGTTTATTATAAATTAATCGTCCTAAACGGTGACCGTAAGACAATAAGGTTAATGTTTACTTTCCTGCTCACCAACGGGCTCGGTTTGTGAAATATAATCTCTCCCATCTTTACCATAATCATATGCCCAGCGATGTACTTCAGGTATCTCACCCGGCCAGTTTCCATGTCCCGGACGGATAGGGGTAGTCCATTCCAATGAAGCAGCGCCCCAGGGGTTGAGTGTTGTAACTTTTCTTCCTTTAAAAATTGAATAAAAGAAATTAAATACAAATAA
>JBBJOK010000032.1:10665-14241 GCA_037721545.1 Chitinophagaceae bacterium | reverse complement strand
GTAAGCCAGTTAAATACTTTTATTGCGGAGGGTACCGCAATTAACAGTGTTAATAATACAAAGAAGGATCCCAGAAATGGGTTCAATCCCGTTACAAACATATGGTGAGCCCAAACCACAAAAGCTAATGCTGTGATGGCAAATAATGAACCTACCATCGCCATGTATCCAAAAATTGGTTTTCGAGAATTGATAGACATTACTTCTGAAGCAATACCCATTGCGGGAAGAATAATAATATATACTTCAGGATGGCCCAGAAACCAAAATAAATGTTGAAATAATATGGGGCTTCCGCCTTCATTAGGTAAAATTTTACCATTAATAACGATATCACTTAAGTAAAAACTGGTTCCAAGGTTTCTATCAAATAGTAATAATATAGCACCTGATAACAATACAGGAAATGATAATACACCTAAAATTGCTGTAAAGAAAAGTGCCCACATGGTTAAAGGCATCCTGGTCATGCTCATACCTTTTGTGCGCATGTTAAGTATAGTAGTAATGTAATTAAGGCCCCCCAACAAGGCATTGATTATAAACAACGACATACTAATAAGCCAGAGATCCATTCCAATCTTTGATCCGCTGGAAGCCTCTCCCAATGCACTTAACGGAGGATAGATAGTCCATCCGCCACTTGCCGGCCCTGTTTGTACAAACAAAGAAGCCAACATTACAATAGAAGCTGCAAAAAAGAACCAATAGCTCAACATATTCAAAAATGGTGATGCCATATCTCTTGCTCCAACCTGTAATGGAATTAAAAAATTTGAAAAAGTTCCGCTTAATCCGGCAGTTAGTACAAAAAATACAAGTATAGTTCCATGCATTGTTACCAAAGCGTAATAAAATTCAGGATCAATTTTTCCGCCTTTAGCCCAACCCCCTAAAAAATCTTCTAACCAGGGAAATGTTGATTCCGGATAACCTAATTGTAAGCGAAATAAAACTGAGAATAATCCACCAATAATTGCCCAAATCATTCCTGTAATTAAAAATTGCTTGGCAATCATTTTATGATCCTGACTAAAAACATATTTGGTTATAAAGGTTTCATGATGGTGATGCTCATGAGCATGTGCCGCATCATGCGTACCTGTTTGGTGTGAGTGCAAAATAGCTTCGTTGCTCATAGTATTTTTATTTTATAGCCTTACGGCCAAAATCAATTCGAATTTAGGGCTACCGGCTTTGCTATGGCAGCTGAATCGGTTTTAGCAGGCTCTTCAGGAGCCATCGCTTTTAAATATTCCGGTTTTTCACCTGCAATCCATTTATCAAAATCTTGCTGACTTTCTACAATAATTACGCCTCTCATACTAAAATGACTTTTCCCACAAAGTTGATCGCATACAATTTCATATACAAAATTGGGGTTTCCTGTTCTTATTTTCATTTCAGCTGTTGTCCACTTTGGAGTAAACCATAAAGTTGTTGGTATTCCGGGTACAGCGTCCATTTTCATTCTGAAATGCGGAAGGCCGACATCATGAATTACATCCTGAGAATATATTACCAATTTAACAGGTTTGCCAACTACGGCATGCATAACTTTTTGTACATGAATATCATCATGGCTGGCAGCATCTGTCCAATCTACGCCGAGAGGATTGCGTTTGGAAGCATCTGTTAACTTAAAATTCTTTTTACCAAAAACTCCGTCTTTACCCGGATATCTATAATCCCAATCAAACTGATGACCGGTAATTTCTATCAATTGAGAATCTTTAGGGGCATCTCCGGTAAACTTAAACCAATATTTTAAGCCAAATACAACCAGTACAGTCAATACAATTGCAGGCACGCCGGTCCACAATAACTCCAGTTTATTATTATGCGTAAAATAATATGCCTTTCTTTTATCACTTTCCTGGTATTTGAATGAGAACCAAAATAATAATACCTGGGTAATTAAAAATACAATACCAGTAACTACTATGGTGATCCACATCATGGTATCAATGCTCTCGCCTTCCACAGAGGCAGAGCCCTGAGGAAATAAAGTTTTACCATAATATAATTCATTACACCACCAGGCACCTATTAATCCCAGCACTAAAAAAGCAACCAAAAGAAATCCGTTGATCTTATTGGTCTGCTTACGGGCTTTCTCTTCGCCTTTTAAAATACTCACATACTCACTAGCTTTCGCAATCTGAAATATCAGAAGGAAAATCATTACCGCAATCGCTATTAAAAAAAAGTCATTCATACCCCAAATCCGCCTAAGGCGGAGCATTTAAGTTTATAAATTAATAATATTCATTTTTTTATTCTACTTATTTATTCTTTAACATCTTCAATAACTTCTCCATTTCCCCCTTTAGGGGATAGGGGTTTACGTATGATGTATTATACTTTCTTTTAAGAAAGGATGATTTTTTGGAGTTAATGGATACTTTGATAAATATCTTCCTACTCCCCACATTATTAATCCTACAAAACCCAATGGAATACCCAATTCATACCAACTCATTCTAGGATCACCTTTTACTGTTCCGGGCATTACCATCTGATAAAAATCTACCCAGTGACCAAAGATTATTAATACCGCCATAAATGTTATCAAAGTATAATTTCTTTTTGCAGCCTTTTTCATTAAGATTAATATCGGCGCAACAAAATTTATGATCAGGTTAAAGAAAAATATTCCTTTGTATGGGCCGGCATGTTCTGCAGTGCCTACCCGTTGTATAAAATAAATAGTTTCTTCGGGCTGATTACTGTACCAAATCAGCATGTATTGGGAAAACCACAGGTACGTCCAGAAAATAGAAAATGCGAACATAAATTTACCAAGATCATGTATATGTTCTTCCGTGACATAAACAAGCTCGCCGCGATTCTTTAGATAAACTACAAACAACACGATCAACGAAATCCCTGCAACGAATGTGCTTGCGAAAGTGTACCAACTGTACATAGTGCTAAACCAATGCGGATCAATACTCATAAGCCATAGCCACGGCATCGTGGAGCCAACGGTTAATCCAAAAACCACAATAAAAAATGAGCCCCATGCAATATTTTTTTTAATCCACCTTTTACCTGTTTCATAATCCATAGCACCTCGTTCATCAGATTCTACACTCATTTCCCTTATTTTCTTACCTATGTATGCCCATAAACCAATGGATAATACTGATGCAATTGTATAAAAAGTGGGATTTAAAAAACCCTGTTTACCTTTTAATATTTTATCAGTTTCAACATGATGTTTATCCAGCCAGGGATAAATATCTATACGGTGGCCAAATACTATACATAATATAACAATAAGCGTAAGTAACCCCATTATAGGCACAAGAGAAGAAATGGCTTCAGTAACTCTTCTAAATGCAACCTGCCAGCCGCCCATTGCAAGGGTGGTAATGCAGATAAAGAACATGCTGGTGTTTACCAGCAATAACCAGTAAATACTGTTTTGTAATAATACGGCCCAAAATCTTGTACTGCTTACACTATCTCCATGAGAACTGCCAAAGGGATGCAATGCAAATATTCCGATAAGCAATGAGAGTGCGCCTACAATCATAAGCCCAACCGACCACTTTTTAAATCCCCCCGGTA
>JBBJOK010000032.1:9415-10565 GCA_037721545.1 Chitinophagaceae bacterium | reverse complement strand
TTTACATATTGAACAACCATCCATCTTTGCTTTTTATCTAATTGCGCAGCGTAACTTCCCATGTTACCTTTTCCATAAGTTACTACATGGTACATTTGCCCTTCCGCCTGTTTTATATACTGATCTAATTTTAAATTGGCGATACCCCCTACTTTTCCTGATACAGCCAAAGGCCCTTGTGCATCCAAATTAGCGCCATGGCAAATTGCACAATTGATGCTATATAACCTTTGTGCTTCTAACATTTGTGTTGTATCTAATGTTGCCAAGGGGCTTTTAACTCCTGTTGACATTCTATATCCGTTGGAATCGTTGAGCAATGTATATGCAAAAAGATCTCCCCTTCTTATGGTTCCATCTACCGGATGATTAATATAATTAATTCCTTCCTGCTTAAGATTGTTGGTAGCATATGCTTCATAAGCCCTGCTATATGCCATATCCGGCATATACACTCTACCCGGTTCACGTTTATCGCTGCAACTGATAAATGCAGAAGCAAGAATAAAAATTACAACCCAAACCCTAAAGGGTATTTTAAAACCATATTTTTTATAATCCTTTTTCATATTATTTCATTCAATATTCCCCTTTTGTGGATAGGGTTTAATATCCAACCTCTTCATGCCTGTATAGTTTTTGTTGTTTATCATATCTGCCAAACCACCAGCCCGTTTCAGCTTCCTGAACATTTATTTCTATTGCCCCATTATTTTGCAAAAAACTTGTTACCTCTGTTTCATTTGTTTTTTCTGTACACTCAATTACCATTACAAAAAGATCATCTGTTGCACGAGGATGAAAATGATGTTTTTTAACGCCGGGCATCATCTGGCACAAATAACAAAACGTCATTACCATACCTACCGAAGCAAATAAAACAGTTGTTTCAAAGGTGATGGGTATAAATGCTGGTAAAGGAAAATGTGGCTTACCACCAATATTAAGCGGCCAGTCACTTGTAAATATCCATCCCATACAACCTAAGGCAGTAGCGGTTCCCGTAATACCAAAAATAAATCCGGCAGTATGTAAGCTGGTTTCTCTAATGCCCAACGCATGGTCTAAACCATGAACCGGGAAAGGTGTATATACATCGTGTATTTTGTAACCTGCTTTACGAACATTTTTTATTGCAGGAAACAATACC
>JBBJOK010000032.1:7906-9315 GCA_037721545.1 Chitinophagaceae bacterium | reverse complement strand
ACTTCTTCAATATAAAATTTATCAGCATCTTTCTTCTCGGTATCCGTCATTTTCTTTTTATAATTCTCGCCACTTGTTTTTAAGATTGCCTTGATCTCTGCCACAGCAATTACAGGGAAGAATTTTGAAAACAAAAAGTAACAGGTAAAAAACAATCCAAAGGTTCCCAGGTAAAATCCAATTTCCCAAATGGATGGGCTATAATATGTACTCCATGCAGAGGGAAGGTAATCCCTGTAGATTGATGTAACAATAATTACAAATCTTTCAAACCACATACCCACATTTATTAATACAGACATGAAGAATGTAAATAAAATATTCCTTCTCAATTTTCTTGACCAAAATAATTGAGGGGATACAACATTACAAAACATCATTCCATAATATGCCCAACCGTAAGGGCTAAAAAGATTTAACCTGTTTTGCTTAAATGCCCACCATTCATATTGATTTTGACCATACCATGCTACAAATAATTCAGTTAGATAGGCACAACCTACAATTGAACCGGTTAAAACAATTACTTTATTCATTGCCTCGATATGACCAACTGTAATATAATCTTCAAGGTTTAAAACCTTACGTGTTATTATTAATAAACTTTGCACCATTGCAAATCCTGAAAAAATAGCACCAGCAACAAAATAAGGAGGAAAGATTGTGGTGTGCCATCCCGGAACGATAGAGGTAGCAAAGTCAAAAGATACAATTGTGTGAACTGATAATACGAGTGGTGTACTGATACCTGCTAGTACTAATGATAAGCTTTCATGACGTTGCCAATGTTTTGTGCTTCCCGTCCATCCAAAGGAAGTAAATCCGTAAAACATTTTGCGAAACTTTGTTCTTGCCCTGTCCCGTAACGTAGCAAGATCTGGCAATAAACCTGAATACCAGAATAATAATGATACGGTAAAATAAGTTGATACGGCAAATACATCCCACATTAAAGGAGATGCAAAATTAGGCCAAACCGGACCACGGCTATTTGGGTAAGGAAGTACAAAGAAAAACATCCATACACGGCCCATGTGAAAAATTGGAAATTGACCTGCACAAATAACGGCAAATATGGTCATGGCTTCTGCTGCCCTGTTTACACCCGTTCTCCATCCCTGGCGGAATAATAATAAGATAGCAGAAATAAGTGTTCCGGCATGACCTATACCAATCCACCATACAAAGTTTGTAATATCCCAACCCCAGCCAACTGTTTTATTTAAATTCCATTCTCCAGTACCATACGTTACTTCGCGATAAACTGAATAAACTCCAAATAATAAAAGCAATACAGATATAACAAAACCAATGTACCAAAGCTTTCCGGGCTTTGCTTCAATCGGGCGGCATATATCTTCAGTTACCTGATGATAATCTTTATCACCATCTACTAAAGGCTCCCTTAA
>JBBJOK010000032.1:2364-7806 GCA_037721545.1 Chitinophagaceae bacterium | reverse complement strand
TTATTTTGGCACATCTGAATTAGCTTCTTTTGTTCCATGAAAATCTCCTCCCTCATGTGAGTCTTCATGTATATCTCCTACCGTTCTATCTGTGTTTCTTATTTTGGCAAGATAGTTAACATTGCTAAGCGTATGCAACTGTTGCAACACATAAAAGTTTCTATCTTTTTGTTCTACATTTCTAATTTGAGAAACACGGCTATTTTTATCATTTACATTGCTAAACAGTATTGCATTGGTAGGGCAAGCCTGCATACATGCGGTTTGAATATCACCATCTCTTACTACACGGTTTTCTTTTTTGGCATCTAATTTTCCTTCCTGCAAACGCTGTACGCAAAAAGAACATTTTTCCATTACACCTCTTGAGCGAACGGTTACATCGGGATTTAAAACCATCCTTGTAAGATCATCATTCATCATCATGGATGCTTCTGATATAGTTCCTTTTTGATTATCACCAAAACTATCAGAACCATTGTAATCATGCCAGTTAAAACGGCGCACTTTATAAGGACAATTATTAGCGCAATATCTTGTACCGATACAACGGTTGTATGCCATTTGATTTAATCCCTCGCTGCTGTGGTTTGTTGCAGATACCGGACATACATTTTCGCATGGTGCATTATCACAATGCTGACAAAGCATGGGTTGAAAAATTACGTCAGGATTTTCAGGGCTTCCTGTATAGTAGCGATCAATACGCAACCAATGCATATCATGATACCGTGCTACTTCCTGCTTACCAACTACAGGAATATTATTTTCTGCATGGCACGCTACAACGCAGGCACTGCACCCGGTGCAGGTATTCAGGTCAATACTCATTCCCCACTTTATACCCGGCTTATCAAAGTGCGGATACATAGTAGCATCTTTTACGAAATCTTCGCCAAAAGGCTTTAATTCTTCTTCCTCATGTTTGCCTAATTCTTTTGGATTCGCAATAAATTTTGAAAGCGTCGTTTCTCTTATAATGGGCCTGCCTTCTGTAACATTATGCACCTGCGATTGTGCTATTGCATAAGTATCTCCGGTTTTTTCAATGGATGCATTAACTGCATAATAATCTACCGTTACGCCATTATAAGTTGCAAGCGGATATACGTTTACACCTGCCCCATTTGCCGCTTTACCAATATATTCTGCTGTATTATTATTATCAGCACTTTGCCTTCCGTACCCTACAGCTAATGCAACTACATTAGGATGTATGCCGGGAAGTATGAGAACAGGGAGCACTACACTTTTACCATTAGCCGTAATTTTTACAACAGGCTTTTTTGGCTCCACCTCATATTTATCAGTATGATTTCTATTGAAAATATCGATATTGAATAATGATTTCCCCATTGCAGGAGATATCATTGCGTAATTATCCCATGTTGCTTTTGAGATAGGGTCAGGAAGCTCCTGCAGCCATGGATTGTTTGCATTATTGCCCGTACCTAAAGAAACTTTTTGGTACAAAACAATTTCAGTTCCTCCACCTTTTATGGCAGCGATTTTTGAAGCTGCATCTGCAACATTTCCACTAAAAGATGCGCCGGAAAAACCAAGAGCAGTAGTTAGCGTTTTTACTATACCTGTTGTATCTGATGCATTTCTATTTGATGTATCTCTTGTATTTTTTCTATTTGTTGTTGAATCAGAACTGTTATTTACATTTCTATTGCCAGAGCTTGCTCCCACTATACCATCCTGCAAAGCAATATTGAATTTATCATCACCTCCAATTTTAGAGGTCCAGTATTTTTTAAAATATGTTTGATAATCGTTTTCTTCTTTTGCTGAACCAGTGCCTCCAGCTGTAGAATCTGACATCATTATTGCAGACGATGAACCGGTCCATTTTAATAAAGAATCTTCAAACTGTCTTGTTTTAAATAAGGGGTGAATGAGTGGCTGAAGCAGACTGATGTTACCACCCTGGGCTTCGGCATCACCCCAGCTTTCAAGCCAATGATGAGATGGAAGAATATATTTACAAAGCTCTGCAGTTTCATCCATTTTTTCGTTAAATGAAATTGA
This sequence comes from Chitinophagaceae bacterium, assembly GCA_037721545.1. GTDB lineage: Bacteria > Bacteroidota > Bacteroidia > Chitinophagales > Chitinophagaceae > Ginsengibacter. The sequence continues at coordinate 5,772 of JBBJOK010000032.1, read as the reverse complement.
AACAGGGCATTTTTTTAATCCAGCTTTAAATTTGTCAGCAGCAAAATAATTATATGCGGGGTTGGGGCCGTAAATTAATAAAGCGCCAATACTACCTGCATTCAAATCATTTACAAGTGTAGCCATATCCAGATCTACACCTTGCCTGTAATTAGCAGTTGAAGACCAATCGATCGTTTTACCGGTTGCACCAATAGCCTCATTTATTGCGTTTACAATTATCTGAACATTAGGATCGTTACTGCCACAAACAACTAAGGCTGCGCCTTTATTTGCCATTAATTCTGTGGCTGCTTTTTTTACTCCTTCTGCTGCATTGCCTTGCAAATTAGAAGTAACACTTCCGCCAAGAGCAGCCAATAATGCTACTGCTACTGCACCTGTTTCAGATGGTTTATGAAGGTATCTTTCATCTGCATTGGCACCCGTCAGGCTCATATAACTTTCAAACTGAAAGTGCCTGCTCATTTCTGGTTTTGATGCATCTATTTTTCTTGTTTGAGCATATTGCTTTGAGAAAACAACAGGGCTTAACCACGTGCCTAAAAAATCTGCTCCGATGCTTACGATAACCCTGGCATTTTCAAAATGATAAGAAGGAATTGATTTTTTTCCGTAAGAAGATTGATTTGCGTCAATCATTCCGCTGTAAGAAACGGCATCATATTGAACATGCCTGCTACCCGGGTATTTTGCTAAAAATTCAGTAATTATATTTTTGGTGGTAGGCGATGAAAGGGATGAGGTAAGTAACATTAATGGTTTTCCGGCAAGTGCTCCTAAATCTGACAATATCATTTTATCAATTACTTCAAAAGTTGCTTCCTTAGTGTTCGCCATTGGGTAGCGAAGGCGTGAAGTATCATACAGATCTAAAACTGAAGCCTGCACAGCGGCAGATGTTCCGCCATTGGTTAAAGGTGAAAGTGTGTTGCCTTCAACTTTTATGGGCCGGCCTTCTCTTTGTTTAACTACTACAGGTATAACATCGCCATCACTTACATAAGTTGATGCATAATAATTAGAAATACCGGGGGTAATATCATCTCTTTTATTTAAGAAAGGAACTGATTTATGAACAGGAGTTTCACAGCTTGCCGCCAGAGCTGCAGCAGCTGTACTAAAACCTACATATTTTAAGAAATCTCTACGTGGAGTTTTAGCATCAAGCAAATTGTCATTAACATCTTCTAACGGAAGCAGGTCTTCACTAAATTCATTCTCCAATGATTTTTTAAATTCATCTGATCTGTTCAGCTCCCCAAAACTTTGCCAGTAATTTTTTTCCATAATGTGAAAATGTGCTAATATGCAAATGTGCTAATTAGCTAATTATCTTATTCAAAAACTGCTCTTCAAATTTGCACATCAGCATATTTGATAATCTGCAAATTAATAGTGACATTTCTGACATTCTGTTCCACCAATTTGCTCTACTGTTACACTATCGTATTTCTTATTTTTTATATCATCATGAAATTTTTCATAAATGCTATAAAATTTATTTCCGTGCCCGGCACTATCATTAAATTGAACCTTGCTTTCTCTGTGACAATTGATACACCAGCCCATACTCAAATCACTAAATTGCGCTACTTCAGGCATATCCTGGATATTACCATGACAGGTTTGGCATTTTTGCTGCCCAACCGTAACGTGCTGTGAGTGATCAAAATAAACATGATCTGGTAAATTATGAATTCTTACCCACTCTATCGGCTTTCCGGGCTTATCATATTTTTTGGAGTCCGGATTCCAGCCAGCATATTCATATAGCTTTTTAATTTCCGCAGTACCATTTACTGATGAACCATCTTCTCTGGTGAGAGGTTCACCTGCATATTCGCTAATAGCCATATGGCAATTCATACAAACATTTACTGATGGAATATTCGCATGTTTACTATCTTGAGCACCTCCATGGCAATACAAACAACTGATCTGGCTTGTACCTGCATGAACTTTATGAGAATAAAAGATCGGTTGCACCGGTTGATATCCCGTTTCTCTGCCTAAAGAAATTGCTCCATTTATTGTAAAGTAACCCCCTATCAGGAAAAGTACGATAACCCCTAATAACAAGTAAGCCTTGTTACGATAAAAAGGAACAGGATTAGAAGTTCTTATACCCTGTTTTTCATCACTAAGTTTTTTTAGATTGCTGTTTACTTGCAATAATATAAGGGCTATAACAGCAAGTACCAATGTTAATACACCATACAAAAGTGAATTATCATCATCTCCTGCGGGATTGCCTGCGGAAGGGCCACCAGCAACCGCAGCAGGTTTTTCATATTTATCTGCCCAATCCAGTACTGCGTCTATCTCCTCATTTTTAAGATCCGGAAAAGCAGTCATTACTGAGTTATATTTAACATACATCTGCTTGGCATAAGGGTCAGTATTTACCATAGAAGTGCTATTATGCACCCATTTATAAACCCAATCTTTTGGTAATCCGGCAGCGGCTTCTCTTGCTCTTGCTCCTTTTAGGGCAGGGCCTGTAAAATCAACATCGGGCTTATGACAACTGGCGCAATAAGTTTTATATATTGCCTGACCATCTTGTGCTGACAAGAAATTATTAGAACTAAAAAGAAAAAGAAAGAATATTCCTATGGTAATTTTACAAATAGATCTTCTGTATTGGTTCATGTACTAAACGTCTTGGTCAGATGTAAATTCTTGCTGCGTGCAAAAATAAGTCAGGATGTTGACAAACTGTTAACAAATCAAAAAAAAATTTCCCCTTATCTGGCGTGCGTTTCAGCGAATTCGACAAGTTTCTGGAAAAATCATTGTCATTATTTTGTAATCTTGTTTTTACAGTTTAATAACATACTTTTCCTGTGATATTTTTCGCTTTTATTTTCCCCAGCTTTATAAATACACCAGTTATAGGATGACCGAAACAAATAGAAGTGTTTTCAAAGAAAAAAAACATATCGTCATTTTTGCCTCAGGAACGGGCAGCAATGCGCAAAAAATAATTGATTATTTCTCTATTGCTTCACCCCTGGAGAGGGATAATTTGATTGAAGTTGTATTAATAGTCTGTAATAATACTGATGCAGGTGTTTTAAAAATTGCAGAAAAAGAAAATATACCCTCAATAATAATACAAAGAAGAAAATTTTATGATGATGGCTACTTGCCGGAGTTAAAAAACTTCCCTATTGATCTTATCGTTCTTGCCGGTTTTATGTGGAAAGTACCGCCTGTACTAATTCAGGCATACCAACATAAAATAATTAATATCCATCCTGCACTGCTTCCAAAATTCGGCGGAAAAGGGATGTACGGAAATTTTGTTCACGAAGCAGTTTTAAAAGCAAAGGTTAAAGAGAGTGGGATTACCATTCATTTCGTTGATGAAATTTATGATAATGGAAAAATTATTTTGCAGGC
>JBBJOK010000032.1:0-2264 GCA_037721545.1 Chitinophagaceae bacterium | reverse complement strand
AATGTTGTAACAGGTCAGATAATTATTTCAGGAACTGTTTATGATTCAACAAAATTATATGTTGTGCCCGGTGTAATTGTAAAAAGCACCGGTGGAGGAGTTACTATTACCGATTCATCAGGCGCATATCACATCAACACAAATGAAAAAGATTCTATCTCTTTTTATTATGCCAATAAACCCACGCAAAAGTTTCCGGTTAAGTCCATGGCCAGCTATAATGATTTCGATATTTCGTTGCAGGTACGTGTTTTTGAAAAGTTTAAACTTTTAAAAGAAGTAAAGGTGTTTGCTAAAAACTACCGACAGGATTCTGCAGAAAACCGCCTTACCTATTCTAAAATATTTGATTATCAAAAGCCGGGGTTACGCTCCAACCTTACCCCCGGAACGCCACCAGGCCTGGATATTAATGAACTCATCAATATATTCCGGTTTAGAAGAAATAAAATGAATCTTGCTTTTCAAAAAAGATTAGTAGAGAATGAAGAAGATAAATATGTTAACTATAAGTTCAACAGTATACTATTAAAAAGAGTTACCGGATTAACCGGAACTTTACTTGATAAATACATAATGCAATACAAGCCCACTTATGAATTTATTGTAACTGCTACCGAACTTGAATTTTATGAATACATATTAAGCACTGCCAATAAATTTAAAAAACAAGAAGGATTACACTGAAGTTTTTTAAATACATCTCATTACTTTTCTATTCATATATTTTTTGTAGCTTGTTTTTGAAATGGGTAAAACACCTTGTTCATTTATATCTAATAATTTTAAATCATCCACATAACTGTACTATGAATAGAAGAAAACTAATTAACCTTTTTGTGTTGGTTATCCTTTCCCACACTGCAATATCCCAGCAGGCAGATATTCTTATAAAGAATGGGCGCATTATTGATGGCACCGGCAACTCCTGGTATAATGCAGATGTTGCAATCACTGATGGGAAAATTATCTATGTAGGAAAATCAAAAGTTTTTGCCGCTAACAAAACCATCGATGCAAAAGGTCTTATAGTTTCTCCGGGCTTTATTGATGTTCATACACATATTGAAGGAGGGGAAGCAGGTACTCCCACGGCAAATAATTTTATTTTAGATGGCGTTACAACAGTTGTTACAGGAAATTGCGGTTCCTCAACCAGCGATGTACAAAAGTATTTTCACTTTTTAGATAGCCTTAAATTATCAATTAATGTTGCTACGCTTATCGGGCATAATAATGTTCGCAGAGAAGTAATGGGAACCGCTAACCGGCCTCCCACTCAAATTGAATTACAACAAATGGAAGCATTGGTTGCAAAAGGGATGAAAGATGGTGCGGTAGGCTTTTCTACAGGTCTTATTTATATACCTGGCACCTATTCGCATACTGCTGAAATTGTTGCATTGGCTAAAATTGCCTCACAATACAATGGTTTGTATGCAACGCATATGAGGGATGAGGCCGATAGTGTTGTGCAGGCTATACAAGAGGCTTTAACGATAGGTATGCAGGCAAATATTCCGGTTGAAATATCTCATTTTAAAGTTGGGGGGCAACAAAACTGGGGAAGGAGTAAACAAACATTGCAAATGGTAAAAGACGCAAGAAGCCAGGGGGTAGACGTAACCATTGACCAATATCCATACACTGCCAGCAGCACATCGTTAAGCACAATGATACCTGAAGAGATTCTTGCGGACGGCACTGATTCAATAAATGCAAGATTGCTTAGGCCTGAAGTACGCAAAATTGTAATTGATCAAATGCTTCGCAAATTGAAAAACAGGAAACTAAAACATTTCAGTTATGCTGTTGTAGCCTCTCACGGTGCAGATTCAACCTATAATGGCAAAAGCATTGAAGAAATAAATCTGATGAAAGGAAAAAAACACAAGGCAAAAGAAGAAGCGGAAACAGTAATTGAATTAATGTTGAAAGGTGGAGCAGGGATGGTTTTTCATGGGATGAGTGAGGGTGATGTAAAACAGATAATGCAATATCCATATAACATGTTTGCTTCCGATGCAGGCATCCGGCAATATAAACAAGGTGTTCCACATCCGCGGGGTTATGGCACCAATGCAAGAGTGTTAGCTAAATATGTACGGGATGAAAAAATTATCTCCTTAGAAGAAGCCATCCGCAGGATGACATCTTTGCCTGCACAAAAATTTCAGTTAAAAGAAAGAGGCTTATTAAAAGAAGGTATGGCAGCCGATATAGTAATTTTTAATGATAAAGAAATTCAGGATATGGCAACCTTT
>JBBJOK010000286.1:0-4052 GCA_037721545.1 Chitinophagaceae bacterium | reverse complement strand
CGCTAGATACCCCCATTCCTTTTAATTTAGAACTGGAAAAAAATTTTATGGCAAAGGCGAGGCTGCATCAAGCAATAGAAAAACTGCTGGCTTATTAATTAATAGCTCAATTACAGTATTAATCCTATCACTTTTACTTTTCTTTTCCAGCACATTGCTGGATTCGTTTATCAATAAAAAAATTTATATTTTACAGTTCCAAAATAATTTATATGAAAAATTTTATTTTACTGCTTATATTTTCTTCCCCCGCTGTTTATGGTTTTGCTCAAAACAAAAATAATTGGTCGCCCGAACAAACCCTGAAAATGAAAAACATTACAGCTGTTCGTGTTTCACCTGATGGCAAAAAGGTTGCGTACAGCGTTCGGGAAGCAATAATGACCCCCGATAGAAGCGAATACATTAATCAAATATTTTTAAGCCATGCAGATGGCAGTAATAAAATGCAACTAACAAAGGGTGACAAAAACAATGACAATCCAAGGTGGAGCCCTGACGGGCAATGGATCGCATTTACGAGCAACCGGGATGGCAAAAACAATCTGTATCTGCTTCCGGTAAACGGTGGTGAATCTGAAAAGCTCACCGATGTAAAAACGAGTATTAGTAATTATGAATGGAGCCATGATGGAAAAATGATTGCCTATACTATGAATGATTCAATATCAGGCACAGAAGAAAGAAATAAAAAATCCAAGAACGACTGGTATTTTATGGATGAAGATGTAAAGCAAGGGCGACTCTTTGTTCTTTGGCTAAACGATAGGGATAGTGCCGATAAACGCAAAACAAAACAAATCACAAAAGAGAACAGACATATCATTTCTATTGACTGGAGCCCTGATAACAATTGGATAGCTTATGAACATGCTAAAACATCCCGTGTAAATGATATGGTCTACAGCAATATTTCGTTGGTAAATCTTGCTACCGGAAACGCAAAAGAAATTGCTGCTACAGGGGCAGGGGAACACGATCCGCAATTTAGTCCGGATGGGAAATACATCGCATACATTGCTTCAGAAGATCCTGTAGTTTGGGGAGGCAAACAATACATAAATATTTATACTGTAGCCAACGGGAAAAAATGGTTGTTACCAACAACACCAAATGAAGGTGGTTCTATAATGGGTTGGAGTACCGATGGTAAGTATATTTACGTAATAGAACCGGCAAAAACCTTACAAAGCATTTACAGGTTAAGTGTTGATGGAAAAGAAATTATTGAGTGGAATAAAGGTGTAAATGTTTTACTTACATCACCTTCTCTTAACCATTCCGGATCTCACATTGGTTTTATACAACAAAACTCAACCACACCGGCAGAAGGGTATATCAGTACCATTTCAGAATACAAACCTTTACGGATCACGAATATTAATAATGATATTGCAAAATTACCTGTTGCCAAAACGGAAGTAGTTCGCTGGAAAGGAAATGGAGGAATGGATATCGAGGGTTTACTTACTTATCCTCTTAATTATGAAAAAGGAAAAAAATATCCGTTACTTCTAAATGTACATGGCGGACCGGCAGGGGTTTTTGGTCAGAATTTTATTGCCGGTAATAGCGGCTCATATCCCATTGCAGCTTTTGCTGAAAAAGGAATATTTGTGCTACGCCCCAATCCTCGGGGTTCAACCGGTTATGGTGTTAAGTTCCGGTTGGCAAATCAAAGAGATTGGGGTGGGGAAGATTATAATGATTTAATGGCCGGTGTAGATCATGTTTTAAAAACAGGAATGGTAGATTCAAATAAATTAGGAGTGATGGGTTGGAGTTATGGTGGCTTTATGAGCAGCTGGATTGTTGGTCATACCGATCGTTTTAAAGCAGCAAGTATCGGCGCACCTGTTGTGGATCTGGCAGCCCAAAATATGACAGATGACATCAGTGGATTTCTACCTTCCTATATGAAAAAAGAACCCTGGGAAGATTGGGAAGTGTATAATGCTCATTCACCACTCAGGTTTGTGCAAAATGTAAAAACCCCGGTTCTGTTGCAACATGGTGAAGCAGATATTCGTGTACCGTTTAGCCAGGGGGTTATGTTTTACAATGCTTTAAAAAGAAGAGGTGTACCGGTTCGGTTTTTGGCATTACCAAGGCAGCCACATGGTCCCACAGAGCCCCGTATGGCGTTGAAAGTTATGCAAACCAATCTTGCCTGGTTTGATCATTACCTAAACGGTGCTGCAAAAAGCTTTTAAATAATTTATTTCTATCAAAGTAATAGAGATGTAGAGTTATCCAAAACAGGGTATGCTATACCGGCTGGTGCAATTGGCTAATACTCCCTATTTCCCCTTTTTTGCTATATATAATTTGTCCGCCGTCAAATGAAATTCAATGATATTATCTTCTTTTTTTACAAACTGAAATTTATAAGGGTAACGAAATGTAAAAAATATACCCGGCTCAGTAAAATACATTTTAGCAGGGCTGTCATTATTTAAAAACATCCAGTCACCATCCTGTTGCAGCCTTACTGTTGCAGAATCACCATCGTTAAAATAATATTTGCCTTCAAATTGTTTTAATGAATCTGCCGGTACTTTTATTGTTTTTCTTTTGTTAACCATGGTTTGTTTTGGCCATCCATAAACATTTTCGATGCTGTGCAAAATTTCATTCATAATTCTTCCATTATCAGAGTTAACCATTATTACTGCACCATAACCATCTTCCAATGAGCCAAAATAGGTAGCCCTAAAACCCTCATCTGCTCCGCCATGACTAAAAAATTTTTTACCGCTTACTTTATTCAGAAAAAAGCCTAAACCAACAGCAGTATCTACATGAAAAGTGAGCATCTTTTCTGTAGTTTCTTTAGATAGTAATTTATTTGATCTTCCCTTATAAGATAATTGCGTTTCAATTATAAATTTAGAAAGATCAGTAGGATTCGTCCAAAGTCCTGCGGCACCCATTTCCGGATATACATGAAAACGGCCATTTACTTCCTTTCCTCCTGCATAATATGCGGTTGAATAATTTGTGTAAGCGCCTTTTGTATATGGCTGCTTAAATGTACTGTTGGCCATGCCCAATGGCTTCAATACTTCATCTTGCATATAATTTTCATAGGGTAAGCCGGTTACGTCGCTTACAATAAGTTGAGTGATGGTAGTACCGCCGCCGGAATATTTAAATTTGATACCAGGCTCAAAAATAGAACGTACTGCAGCAGTATTAGCAGGCCGCTTACCATCGAGTATTTGTGATACAGTAGGTATGCTATCGCCGGGTGTATAACCCGGAAAGCCATGTACACTAAGCCCTGCGGAATGACTGAGTAAATTGGCAACTGTTATTTTTTTACTATTTGTAAAGCTGTCTTCCGGAAACTTCCATGATCTTAAATATTCGTTTATATTTTTATTAAGGTCAATCTTTTTTTTATCTACAAGCTTTAAAACACCCAAGGCGTTTATAGATTTACTTATGGAACCCGCCAGGAATAATGTGGCAGGTGAAACTGGTGTATTGCTTTTTACATTTGCCATGCCATATCCTTTTGCCCATTGCAGTTTGTAATTATTTATAACGGCAATGCTAACACCATTTATACCCAGTTCTTTCAATCGTTGTTCAATTGAAGATGGCTGGTATACACTGTCAGCTATCTGCAACAGGGGGACGAGGCTGCTTTCTATTTGTTTGATTTTTTGATCTACAGTGCTTTGTGCTATTAATTGATTTGATATTAATGCAAACAGCAAAATGAAAATTGAAAAAGTAATTTGTGACTGCCTCATTAGTGGTACCCTTCTTTTTAAAAATTAATTGCCTTACTGTATATTGTTTTACATCATTTCGTTTGCCATGTTTTGTATGCTACGTGTAATGCTTAAAACAGTTACAAATTTTTATTTGTCCCCGGTCCATACAGTGCTACACCACTTCTCACTCCAGCGTGAATTCCATTTTCCACCACCATCTTTCCGTTTACAATTACATACTTAAAACCTTTAGAGTATTGATGAGGATCTTCAAAGGTTGCCATATCCTGAATTTCTTTATCATTAAAAATTACTATATCGGCTGCC
>JBBJOK010000285.1:2812-4072 GCA_037721545.1 Chitinophagaceae bacterium | reverse complement strand
TTCGCCAAAGCCAAATTTTTGATGCTCCACTTTTTGTCCTTCCTGCAAATTACTGGTATCACTTGGGGCAAAATCTGCCGAAGGTGTATGCTCTTTTATTTTAATTGCAGCTGTAGTTACGTAAGCAGGTTTATCTGTATAGCGGGGGCGTTCATCTGTGGGGCCACCCTTGAATGCTGATTTTATTTTTTCGAATGGATTCCAGTGAGAGGTTTGATTGTTGCGCATGTTACCGCCTGCAAAAGCCCGGTCCAAATATTTTTCAGGAAGCTCTTCAATAAACCGGCTGGGTTCATTTTGTGTAAGGTTACCAAAACGATAGCGTGTATTTGCATACGTTAGATACAATTTAGCTTTTGCTCTTGTTACCGCTACATAAAATAATCTTCTTTCCTCTTCCAGTTCTTCTTTTGTATTAATTGACATTGAATTAGGAAACAATGTTTCTTCCAGTCCGCCAACAAAAATTACAGGAAACTCCAGGCCTTTTGCAGCATGGATTGTCATTAGTTTTACTACATCGCTTTCTCCTTTGTCATCATCTGCATCCGTTAGCAATGTTATTTGTTGCAAATAGCTCCCCAGGCTTTTATCCAGCAGTTCGCCATCTTCGGTTGGTGTTTCAGTAAATTCTTTTATAGAGTTAAGCAATTCCTGAATGTTCTCATATCTCGCCAGCCCTTCTGTAGTTTTATCATTGAATAAATCTTTAATTATGCCGGTGCTTTTACCAACAATTACAGCCAGGTCGTATGCATTTTTTTTATCCAATTCACTTTGAAACATTTTTATTGTGGTTACAAAGTTATTGATCACTTCCAGCGTATTTGCTCTGTAACCAAACTCTGCTGCACGTTCCAGCACATTCCAAAATGAAATATTATTATTATTGGCAAAAATAATGGCTTTTTCAACCGTAGTTTTTCCAATACCTCTTGCGGGAAAATTTATTATTCGTTTTAATGCTTCTTCATCACCGGGATTAAGAATAATCCGCAGGTAACTTAAAAAATCTTTAATCTCTTTTCTCTGGTAAAAACTTATGCCCCCATAAATGCGGTAAGCAATATTCATGCGGCGCAGGCTTTCTTCAAAACTTCTGCTTTGCGCATTGGTGCGGTATAATATGGCAAAATCATTGTTACGAAAATGATTACGAAGCTTTTGCTCCTGTATTGCATCAGCCACATATTTTCCCTCATCATTATCTGTTGCTGTTCGTACGAGTTTTATTTTCTCCCCTTCATCATTAGCCGTCCA
>JBBJOK010000285.1:0-2712 GCA_037721545.1 Chitinophagaceae bacterium | reverse complement strand
TCATCAAAATCCATTGCGCCATTTTTAAAGCAGCGCTTACAATAAGCATCAAAAATTTGCCCCAGCATCGGTCGGTTGGCTCTTACATCTTCCTGCTGAATTGCATAATCGTTCATGTATTCAGCGGCAGTGATCAAACCATTTTTGGCCCCCGAAATGCGGTTGTAAACCACATTTGGTTTATACTGTTTATCATCCAGGCCCAATTCGTTAACCACTGTTTTCACAACACTCTTTGCATCATCAGTATCATAAATAGTAAAGTTACGGGGATATCCTAGTTTGTCGGCTTCGGCCCTTAAAATTCTGGCGAAAACGGAGTGAAATGTTCCGATATATAAATTTCTTGCCTGGTTATTTCCCAGAATTTTTTCTACCCTTTCCTTCATTTCAGCAGCAGCCTTATTCGTAAAAGTTAGTGCGAGAATATTAAAAGCATCAACGCCATTGGCCATCAGGTGGGCAATACGGGTGGTAAGCACTTTCGTTTTGCCGCTCCCTGCACCGGCAACAATCATGATTGGACCATCGCGATGTAGCACAGCTTCTCTTTGCGGTTCATTCAAATCCTTTAAATACTCGTGCATTCTGTAAAGTTACGAAATGAGAAAGAGGGTAAAGATGATGTTAGGAAATAATTGTCTCGTTAAAACTTTATTTTTAAAACGAATACATATCCATTGAACCATTTATACGTGCCTTGAAATGAGCCAGTTTTTGAGTTTTCTTTTTTATTACAAGTTTTTCCACTAGTGGAGCATAGTGAAGGATATTTAATGTTTTAATGTAAGGAGCCATCTTAATATATGCGGCTGGGGTTATCCCATAGCCTTGCAAAAAGTGCTCCTGCTCATCAATTGAAAGATCGTGTAAGGCAATGGAAAGTTCCCAGTAAGGCGCAATATTAGAGGTGCAATTTTCCCAATCAATAATAGATATTATTTTTCCATATTTATCTATCATAATATTTTTAAATCTTATGTCCCCATGATTTAGAGATGGCTTTTTTTTCCAGCTTTCCATTTCTGCCAAATGCGTTTTTATTTCCTTAACATTTTTTGGTAAAAGCATTTTGTATTTTATCAGCGTATTAAGTCGATACATTACATTCAGCTCTTTGTGTAGATACTCTTTACAGGATTTGTTTTTTGAAAGAATGTTTTCAGACCAGTCTGAAACATTACCATAGTTATTAGTGCGTATGGAATTAATTTTTGCAGCATAGGAACCCATATCAATGAGCAACTGCTTTCGATCAACGTAATTTGTTGCAGATTCTCCGTTTATTTTTCTAACTATCATGTAAGGGATGGGAATTATCTCATTCCCTACTTCCAATATATCCGGCACCGGAATTTCATTTGACCTTGCTTTATCAACAGCCCATTGCTCTTTAAGAAACAATGTTATTTTTTCAGGCTTATCACTAAGCCTTACAACCAACTCTTCACCTGGCAATTTTGCCAAAAAAACATAATTGCTTAGTCCGCCTGATAGAGATGTTATACTCATTCTTTTATTGCCATATAAATGCTTAAGCAATTTTTTTGCAAGCATCATATGTTCCTGAGTTTTTGCTTTACTTTTTAAAGCCATGAATTACCGTGATATTTTATACTGCTGCATTTCTGCAAAATGAAAAAGTAGTTTACCGAATTCTACAAACCCCGGAAGCTTTATAGTATCTGATAAACCTTTAAACGGCAGGTTTGGCTTACCAACATGTACAGAAAGCCCCACAACCTGTAAAAAATTATCCATTTCTGTATCGCCTGCTCCAATAGAATGTGCAAGATCAAAATTTAATTGAAAAGCCATTTCACGGGCGCCTGATAGTTTATCAATACTGGCAGTAGTAAAAAAATTACTCTTCTTACAATGCTGATAAGCCATTAGTTTATCCGCTTCAGCTTCAATCAAAAGAAAAATCATACATAACTTTTGTGATAATAATATATTTCTTAATTCTTCAATACCTGTTGATATCACAGCAGATGCGCTTAAATATTTTTTTTGCAGCAGGGGAATTCTTTCTTCATCAGGTGTCCATATAATTTCACCTTTTGTCCAGTCCTCAGGATAATAAAAGAAAGCAATATTAGTAATTCCTCCTTCAATCAATTTTTTTACACCATTTAAAACCTTGTCTATCTCATGCTCCGCAAGGGTGAAAGATTTAATTTGTTTAAATTCAAAACTCCCTTTGGGCGATTGTATAATATAACCTAATTGGCTTCCATTTAATAATATAACAGGGATGGGGGCATTAGAAATAGTATACCATTCTTTTCCGAAAGTATTTATGACTGATAAAGGAAAACGCAGCGTGTTAATAATGATTGGACGGCCAAGGTGTTGCATTTTTTTTAATCCAAGTTCTACATTTGTATGAATTACAGTTTTACCCTGGTACTCATGCACGGCGGTACCATCAAGATCAGTAATAACAGCGCCATCGCTCGAGAATTTGCTATTATGTAAAAAAGTTTGAAGTTTATGCATCTGTTCGCCGGTCAATTGCATACTATTTTTTTGTAGGAAATTATTTAAAAATGGTTTGCCAGCAATTATTTGATTAGGAATAATGCTATCCTTTTATCTCAGCACTCTTTTCCTTCTCTTTTTTGAATTTATTAAAAAGATCCAGTTTAAATTTTATGTTCCCATCAGGGCCGGGGCGCCCTCTTAAAAATATACTACGTCCACCTTTTT
>JBBJOK010000284.1:0-4091 GCA_037721545.1 Chitinophagaceae bacterium | reverse complement strand
CTCTATACTTCAATGGTTATTTGTTTAATCCTTAACTTAATGACATTGGGCTGCCCGATAGAAATGGAAAACAAGGTGAGGGTTTTGTGCAAAGATTATGCGCCGGATTTGTAATGGATAGCGGGAACTGAAGTTGAGCGATGAACTAATGTTGACAGCCCCATAAAAAATTATGAATTATGAATTTAGAATTATGAATGAAATACAAACACTCACATTCATAACTCATAATTCTGAATTCTACATTCTAAAAATCAATGATCATTTAGTGGTAAGCCCTGTGCCTGGAAGTCTTTCCAGTTGAGGTATTCGGGGGCAACACGCTGCTCTACCATGGTGATGCAATCGGTAACGGGGCACATGAGCTGGCAAAGGTTGCAGCCTACGCACTCTTCTTCTTTTATTGCATAGGTGTTGTACGGGTTGCCTTTAGTGATGCTGATGGATTGGTGCGATGTGTCTTCGCAGGCAATGTAGCAAAGCCCGCAGTGAATGCATTTGTTTTGGTTGATGTTGGCAACGTGGTGGTAGTTGATGTCGAGGTCTTCCCAATGGATGAGTGTGGGCACGCTTTTGCCAATGAAATCGTAAATAGTGGCAAAGCCTTTTTCATCCATCCAGTTGTTGAGCCCTTCGCAGAGGTCTTCAATTATGCGGAAGCCATGCTTCATGGCGGCGGTGCAAACTTGCACATTGCTTGCGCCGAGGAGCATGAACTCTGCTGCATCTTTCCAGGTGCTAATACCACCGATGCCGCTGATGGGAACTTTGTTTGTTATTTCGTTCTGGCTGATGGTTGCCAAAAATTTTAATGCAATTGGTTTTACTGCCGGTCCGCAATAGCCACCGAAAACACTTTTGCCTGCAACGTATGGATTGGGAACGAATGTATCCAAATCAATGCCTGTAACGGATTGAATGGTGTTGATGAGTGAGAGTGCATTGGTACCTGCTTCTACAACGGCTTTGCCTGTTGGTACTACCGAGTGAACATTGGGTGTAAGCTTGGTGATGACAGGAATTGTTGCTGCTTCCATCACCCATTCTACTACCATCTTTGCAATTTCAGGATCTTGTCCAACGGCAGCGCCCATGCCTCTTTCCGTCATGCCGTGTGGGCAACCAAAATTTAATTCGAAACCATGTGCGCCGGTGTCTTCCACTTTTTTTATTAGCTCATGCCAGCTTTCTTTTGTATTGTCTGCCATGAGTGAGACCACCATTGCACGGTCGGGGAACTCTTTAAGACATTCTTTTATTTCTTTAAGATTTATTTCCAGCGGACGGTCGCTGATGAGCTCAATATTGTTGAAGCCCATTACTCTTGCTCCATTAAAATTCACTGCGGAATAGCGTGATGAAACATTTTTTACCTGTGAGCCTAAGGTTTTCCATACTACGCCACCCCAGCCGGCTTCGAAAGCTCTTAATACATTGTATGCTTTATCTGTTGGCGGCGCACTTGCGAGCCAGTAAGGGTTTGGGGATTTTATGCCGAGAAAGTTTGTTGAAATGTCTGCCATAATGAAAATTATAGTTTTTATTTTGTAACGCAAAGAGCGCTGAGGTTTCGCAAAGCATCGCAAAGAGTCTTTACGATGCTTTGCGCTTTCTTTGTGTTCTTTGCGTTACTGTTTTTGTGCCTCACCACCCTTCCTCCTCTCCCATAGAGAGGAGGCGGCACAGCGGAATATATTTCAACATTTATTTCTACCACTTCATCATTTTAATATATCTCAACAATGCGAAATTTGCGGAGCTACTTTTTCAATTCCATAATGTTCTTCAGCCCTTGCGACCGGCATTGTGAGATGGCGGTTCTCCCCTATGGGGGGAGTTAGAGGGGGCTTAGGTATTGTAAAATCGCTACAGCGCCATCCTTCCCCGCCTGAACCGCATCTACAACTTCTTTGCCTCCATTAACTGCATCGCCGCCGGCGAAAATGCCTTCTATGTTTGTTGCTGCTTTGTCTTTCACTACAATTTTCCCTTTATTATTTTCTAAACCACTTTGTTCTACCAATTCCATAAAAGGGCTTTGACCTGTTGCTTTAATTACCATGTCACATTCTATAGTAACTGTTTCACCTGTTCGAATTGGCGCAGGCTTTCCTGAGAAATCAGGAGCACCGAGTTTCATTACATCGCAAACCAATGCTTTTACTTTTCCATTTTCACCAGCTATGGCAACGGGTGCTGCAAGCCATTGCATTTTACAACCGTCAAGCATGGCAATATCCAATTCAACCTGTGTACAATTTTTTTCTGCTTCACTTCTCCTGTATACCATTGTTACTTCTTTTGCGCCAAGACGTTTTGCCTGCGTTGCCGCATCAATTGCCGTCATGCCCATACCAATGACGGCAACCTTATCTCCTACGAGAACATTGGGATAACCTTTAGTTCTTATATCATAAATAAAACTGATGGCATCTTCAACACCTTCCATTTCTTCCCCCGGAATATTTAGTTGGTTGGCTAAGCCCACGCCCATTCCCAAATAGACTGCATCGTAATCTTTTTGTAAATCCTGCAATGTTATTTCTTTACCAAGACTGTGGTCGTATTTTATTTCAATGCCACCCAGTGAAGTAATAAAATCAACTTCATCCTGGCAAAACTTTGGAGTTACCTTATAGGCAGCAATGCCATAAGTCATTAATCCTCCTCCTTTAATTTCTTTTTCAAAAACCGTTATATCAACTCCTTCTCGGGAAAGTACATGAGCGCAGGAAAGTCCTGCCGGACCTGCACCTACGATGGCTACTTTTTTTCTCCTGATAGCTATCGGGATAGGTTTCCTGTCAAATAGTTTCCATTTATTTTCTATTGCCGGTTCAGTTGACCAGCGTTGAAGTTTTGCAATTTCAATGGGTTTTTCATGAAGGAGATTATAAACACATGAGCCTTCGCATAATTTTTCTACAGGGCAAACCCGTGAGCATCCTCCGCCAAAAATGTTGGAAACAAAAATAGTGTGAGCAGATCCTTTGATGTTGTCAGTTGTTATCTGCTTGATAAATTTCGGAACATTAATTCCGGTTGGGCAACTTTTGGTACATGGAGCATCATAACAAAATATGCAGCGGTTGGCTTCCACCAAAGCCGCTTCTTTGTTTTCAAACGGCGGATGAATATCGCTGAAGTTTTCAGCGTATTGATTTTCGGTAAGTCTGTTGTTTGAAATTGCCACTGTTGAATGTAAAATTTAAAATGTAAAATGCAAAAAACACAACCTAGAATTCAAAATGTAAAAAGCATAAAAAAAGGGTAAACTTTTAAATTTTTAATTTTACATTTTTCATTGACTTAAAGCTCTACCAATTTCCCATACGTCTCTGGTCTGCGATCTCTGAAGAATTGCCATGTGTTTCTTACTTCTTCTATCATATCAAGATCAAAATCTGCAACCAACAATTCATCTTTATCTTCAGATGCCTGGGCAAAGATTTGTCCACGTGGATCAACAAAATATGACGAGCCATAAAACTTACCGAGGTTCCATGGTTTCTCTTCACCAACTCTGTTGATGCACCCCATAAAATATCCATTGGCGGCAGCATGCGCCGGTTGTTCCAACTTCCATAAATATTGAGATAAACCTGCAACTGTTGCAGAAGGATTGTAAACTATTTCTGCACCATTCAATCCTAACACTCTTGCGCCATCAGGGAAGTGACGGTCGTAACAAATGTACACGCCGATCTTTGCATACCTCGTCTGGAATACCGGGTAGCCAAGGTTTCCCGGCTTAAAGAAAAATTTTTCCCAAAAGCCACTTGTATGTGGTATATGGTTTTTTCTGTATTTGCCTAAGTAGGTGCCATCTGCATCTATCACTGCTGCAGTATTGTATAAAATTCCCGCCTGCTCTTTTTCATACACCGGAACAATTATTACCATGTTGTATTTTTTTGCATACTCAGCTAGCCGTCCTGTTGTT
Source organism: Chitinophagaceae bacterium (assembly GCA_037721545.1). Lineage (GTDB taxonomy): Bacteria > Bacteroidota > Bacteroidia > Chitinophagales > Chitinophagaceae > Ginsengibacter. The sequence goes on along the minus strand of JBBJOK010000284.1, from coordinate 148 downwards.
GGTCCCGGAACAGCTTCTGCAGATGCATACCATTTTTTATCCTGTCCCGGGCAGAAGTAAGGGGTATTAAAAATTTCCTGAAGGCACAGTATCTGCACACCTTTTTTTCCGGCTTCTTCAATCAACGGAATATGTTTATCATACATTG
>JBBJOK010000283.1:2115-4100 GCA_037721545.1 Chitinophagaceae bacterium | reverse complement strand
ATTTTTGCTCCTCTATACCTGGATTCAGTATTTACTAATTCCCAACTGCGTTTAGATAAAACTCTTCCTAAATTTATTATGCCTGCTGTTGAATTTGTGCAGGGAGCAGAAATTGCATTAGATACTTTATCAGTAAATAACCAGCGTGTAGAAGCGTTTATTTATGATACGAAGTCTTTTTCGCAACCTTTGCCATGGCTGATACAAAACAGGTTATTAGATAGCCTTGATATAATTATTGGATCAGTTAAGGATATTGATTTTAAACAGTTGGCTGATTTTTCTGCCCGCAAGAACATTCCTTTTATTTCGGCTACTTTTCCTAATGATGGCGGTGTTATTGAGAATCCCAACTTAATAATAATGAACTCCACATTAAAAGCACATTGCGAAGGAATCTATAGTTATATACTGCAAAATCACGGTACAGATAAAATTATTCTTTTAAAAAAATCAGGTATTCAGGAAGATAAAATAACCTCTTATTTTAAAACACTGAATGAGCAGGAAGGCAAGCCATTATTGAACATTCAAACAATACACATTGACAGTACCTTATCGTCATATTTTTTAAGAAGCCGGCTTGATAGTACAAAGCGAACAGTAATTATTGCCGCAAGTTTAGATGAGGCTTTCGCTAAAAAAGTTGCAGATGCAAGTTATTCTGTTCGCAAAAATTATCCAATAATTTTAGTTGGCATGCCTAATTGGGATGGCTTCAAAATATTTTCTGCTAAAACTGTTTACAAAGATTTTCCAGTTCGATTTACTTCACCGTATTACAATTCAAAAAACAGTTGGTTTAATACCATCCTAACAAATGAATATACCAGGCGTTATAAATCTAAGCCAACAGATATGGCATATAAAGGGTTCGAAGCCACCTATTTGTTCACAAAAATATTATTAAAATACCCTAACCAATTCTTATCCCATCTTAACGATAAATCCCTTAGTATTTTCAACGAATACAATTTCAGGCCCGTGCATTTCAAAAAAAATAGCAATAAGCCAGATTATCAGGAGAACAAACATTTATATGTAATGCGGATACTGAATGGTACAGTTACCCGTGAGTGGTGATTTTTAATTTAGAACATTTTTTGTCATCATCCTAGTATCTCCGTCTTACCTTTGTATTCATTATTGCAACACTAAATGAATCTCATAAGTTTCACAGATAAAGGTCTTTATTGTACGCAAGGAAATTTTTATATTGACCCATGGAAGCCTGTGGAAAAAGCAATCATTACTCATGCCCATAGTGACCATGCTTACTTTGGTCACAAAAATTATCTATGCCATCATCATTCAAAACCTATCTTACAATTACGACTGGGTAATAATAATTATGAAAGTATTGAGTGGGGCGAAACAATCATTTTGAATGGAGTGAAAATCTCGTTGCATCCTGCAGGCCATATAATTGGTTCATCTCAGATAAGAGTTGAATACAATGGTGAAGTATGGGTAGTAAGCGGGGATTATAAAACCGAAGATGATGGACTCAGCGGAAAATTTGAGCCGATAAAATGTAATACTTTCATTACTGAATCAACCTTTGGATTGCCTATTTATAAATGGAAGCCGCAAAAGGAAATTTTTGAAAGTATAATAAACTGGATTAATAAAAATAAAGAGAACGGTAAAACAAGTGTGATTCTCGCTTACAGCCTGGGCAAAGCGCAACGGGTACTTCAACATATCAAAGAAACTACGCAAACAATCTTCGCACACGGAGCTATTTTTAATACACAGCAGGCGTTAATAAATGCTGGGTGGAAGATACCTGAAGTAATAAGAGTTACCCCGGAAACCCCCAAAGAATTATTGAAAGGTGCGGTAGTAGTAGCGCCGCCCAGTGCAGATGGAACGCCATGGATGAAAAAGTTTGCGCCCTATTCTGTTGGCGTTTGCAGTGGCTGGATGCAGGTAAGAGGTAATGCAAGAAGACGAAATGTAGACGCTGGTTTTGCCCTAAGCGA